>CAYWGX010000312.1:0-2500 GCA_964457635.1 uncultured Leptolinea sp. | reverse complement strand
AAAGAAGAAACCCCAAATCAAAGCCAACAGCATCAAGCGCCTGCTGAAATTACTGCTCGAAGCCTATCCGGTCATGGTGCCCATCGTCGGAGTCTGCATCGTCATCGCTGCGGTTACCGCTGCCATGCCCGCGATCTTCCAGCAGAAGATCTATGCCGTCATCGGTGAATGGGCCGAAAGTGGTGATTGGGCAGGGGCCTCCAAACAGATCATCCCGCTGGTGACCACTCTCGCCGTATTTTATGTCATTTCCATGCTGGCCGGCTTTGCCCGTTCCCAGCTGATGGCGGTCATTACCCAGGGCTTCCTGAACAAGATGCGCCAGGAGATGTTCGCGAAAATGCAGAACCTGCCGGTGAAATACTTTGACACCAACAAGCATGGTGATATCATGTCCCACTATACCAATGATATCGACACCCTGCGTCAGCTGATCTCCCAGGCGCTGCCTACCATCATCCGCTGCACCATCCTGCTGACGGCGGTGCTGTGCATCATGCTCTGGTACAGCCTCTGGATGACCCTGGTGGTGTTGCTGGGAGTCTTTGCCATGCTGAAGATTTCTAAAAAGGTTGGCAGCGGTTCCACAAAGTACTTTATCCGCCAACAGAAATCCGTCGGTAAGACCGAAGGCTTCATCCAGGAGATGATGACCGGACAGAAGGTCGTCAAGGTCTTCAACCATGAAGAACAGAGCCGGGAGGATTTTCAGAAAATCAACAGCGAGCTTTATGAAGACGCCTTCCGGGCCCATGCCTATGCCAATGTCCTCGGTCCCATCATCAATAACATCGGCAACACCCTTTATGTGGTCATCGCAGTCGTCGGCGGTGTTTTGCTGCTGAGTCATACCCCGAACATCGGCATTTCTTCCCTGATCAAAGGTTCGGTAGCGGCATTGTCGATCGATATCGTGATCCCCTTCCTGAACATGGCGAAGCAGTTCACCGGCAACGTCAACCAGGTCGCCCAGCAGATCAACTCCATCGCTATGGCTATTGCCGGTGCGGAACGCATCTTCGAGCTGATCGATGAAGAGCCGGAAACCGATGAAGGCTATGTCACCCTGGTCAATGCCAAAATCGCTGACGACGGAACGATCACCGAAACCGAAGAGCGGACCGGTAAATGGGCCTGGAAACATCCGCATCATGACGGTACCCTGACCTATACCGAGCTCAAGGGCGATATCGTCATGCTCGACGTGGACTTCGCCTATGTCCCGGGGAAACCCGTGCTCCATGACATCAGCCTGTATGCCAAACCGGGACAGAAAGTGGCTTTCGTTGGCGCTACCGGTGCGGGGAAGACCACCATCACCAACCTCATCAACCGCTTCTATGACATCGAAGACGGCAAGATCCGCTATGACAACATTAATATTAATAAAATCAAAAAGGCCGACCTGCGCAACTCTCTCGGTCTGATTCTGCAGGATACCAACCTCTTCACCGGTACCGTGATGGAAAACATCCGTTATGGGAACCTGGAAGCCACTGATGATGAGTGCATCAATGCCGCCAGGCTCGCTGGCGCTGATGATTTCATCACCCGTCTGCCGGAAGGCTATCAGACTATGCTGACGAATAACGGGGAAAATCTCTCACAGGGTCAGCGTCAGCTGCTGGGCATTGCCCGTGCCGCGGTGGGTGATCCGCCGGTGATGATCATGGACGAGGCGACCTCTTCGATTGATACCCGAACCGAGCGCATTGTCCAGCAGGGCATGGACAAACTCATGGAAGGGCGGACGGTCTTTGTCATTGCTCACCGTCTTTCCACGGTGCAGAATTCCAACGTTATCATGGTCCTCGACCACGGCCGCATCATTGAACGCGGCAGCCACGATGACCTCATCGCCCAGCAGGGACAGTACTACCAGCTCTACACCGGCGCTTTCGAACTGGAATAACGAAAAATAAGAGATAAGAAATAAGAAATAGTGCGCCGGTTCGGTGTACATAAGATAGTTGGGTGAAACTCCCGACCTGGCAAACTGTAGCGAGAGCCAGTATCCAGCCTTGGAGCCGAAGCCGTGAGGCGAGGTTTAAGCGTAGGCAGGAAAGACTTAGAGTCCAAACGAAAGTAAGCCAATTTAGCCTCGAAAATGTATGTTGTTGTGGTGGGTGATACTCTTATATCAGTCGCAACCGGAATCAACTGTCTGAAAGCTAAGGCAGGAAGACGCCACCGTGGTTTGAAGGCTGGGCGAGAAGTCAAGGTTTTATATGCATACCCGGGAGATCTCAGCGGTTCTGCGAAAAGCAGTATTCGAAGCACAAGTGCCAGAAACACAAGGCTGAGAAGAAGACCGATGAGAAGTCCGATGAGGCCATAGTAGTAATGACATTGCCCCTGAACAGTAACAGAAAGTCATCTCCTGTTGCAAAGCAGGAGTCAGATCCTCGAAGAGGGTCTGACTCCTCATTTAAGGAAGCACATTAGGGACGGTTTTTCTGCTGCCGCGCAGCCGGCAAGAAGCACAACGGGGACGGTTTTT
>CAYWGX010000311.1:0-2542 GCA_964457635.1 uncultured Leptolinea sp. | reverse complement strand
TTAAAGTTGGTGTCGCCGGTTATGGCGTTATTGGACAGCGTCTGGCTGACGGCGTTGCACGCCAGGGCGATATGGAACTGGTCGGTGTCGCCGATCTCGCCCCAACCCTTTCCATTCGTGCACTGAAGGAACAGGGAATGCCCTATGATCTATATCTGGTCGATGGTGCTGATAAATCCCAGTTCGATGCCTGCGGAATTCCCGTTTCAGGTACCTTTGAAGAACTGATCGACAAGGTTGATATCATGCTGGACTCCTCCCCCGGCGGTGTCGGTGCAAAAAACAAAGAACTTTATGTCAAGCATAACACCAAGGCGATTTTCCAGGGTGGTGAAAAGAACTCCGTTGCTGACGTATTCTTCCATGGCTATGCAAATTATGAAAAGGGTATCGGTCAGAATTATCTGAAGCTGACATCCTGCAACACCACCGGTTTGATCCGCTCTGTGGACTGCCTGGATCGTGCTTATGGCATTGAAAAAGTCGCCATTACCATCATCCGCCGCGTTGCAGACCCCGGAGACTATCACCGCGGTTTGACCAATGCCTTGCAGATGGACAAAGCCCCGTCACATCAGGCTGTTGACCTCATGACCATCATGCCGCACATCGAAGCAACCGGAATCCTGGTTCACACACCTGTGACTCACGGCCATATCATCACTGTTGTTGCCACCGGTAAGCAGAAGATCACAAAGCAGATGGCTCTGGATGCTTTCCTGACTCATGACCGCATTCGTGTTGTCACCATCGATGAAGGATTCAAGGGCAATGCATCCTTCTTCCGCTATGCCCGCGACCTCGGCAATCGCCGTGGTGATATGTACGAAATCGGCCTGTGGGCTGACAGCATCGTCGAATCCGGTGATGACATCATGTATGCTATCAATATCCCGCAGGAATCCGTAACCATTCCGGAAACCATGGACGGTATCCGCGCTGCCTGCAACATGGAAACAGACCGCCTGAAGGCTGTCGCTGAAACCAACAAATATCTGGGACTTGGCAAATGGAAGTAAAAATGCGTTCCCTCGAGGGACTCGATCTGCGGGGTAAGAAAGTCCTGCTCCGCCCGGACATCAACTCTCCGGTCGATCCCGTAACGAAGAAGATCGTCAATGATAACCGGATCGTGACAACTGTCCCGGTTATCAAAGATTTGCTCGATAAGGGTGCTGCCATCGCGATCATTGCCCATCAGGGTGATACGCTGGATTATCAGAACCTGGTAGATTTACATGAACACGCTGAAAAGCTGACTGAACTGCTCGGACAGCCGGTTGAATATATCGATGATGTCTGCGGTCCCGCTGCTGTCGCCCGTGTGGAAGCGCTGAAAGCCGGTGAAGTGGTCATTCTGGGGAATCTTCGCTATTTGACTGAGGAAGTTTCAACGTTCGAAAAAGACGTTAAGCAGACAGCCGAAGAATATACCCACTGCTGGGAAGTACGCAAGCTGGCTCCGCTGTTTGATTTCTATGTCAATGAAGCTTTCTCCGCTGCACATCGGAATTCTCCTTCTATGGTCGCTTTCCAGGAACTGCTGCCGACAGCTGCCGGCCCGCTGCTCTTCAAGGAATATGAAGCGCTTTACAACGTGCTGCATAACGCGGAAAAACCCTGTGTCTTCGTGCTTGGCGGTGCGAAGATCTCCGATGCCTATGGCATGATGCGTCCTGTCCTGGAAAACGGTACCGCTGATGCGATTCTGACTACCGGCGTGACCGGTCTGGTGATGCTCTACGCTTCCGGTGTCAATATCGGTGAAAAGACCATTAAATTCTTGAAGGATAAGGACTTGCTGGGCTTTGTGGATGATTCAAAGAAATTCCTTGCGGAATTTCCCGGAAAGATCTATATGCCACTGGATGTCGCCTATGAGAAAGACGGCGAGCGTGTGGAAATTGATGTTGCCGATATGCCCATCGACAGCCTCTATCCGGATATCGGTCACAAGACAGTTGCTGCCTACAAGGAAATTCTGGACAAGGCGAAAACCGTTTTCGCAAACGGCCCAGCCGGTGTTTACGAAAATCCGATGTTTGAATACGGTACAAAAGCTGTCTGGACCGCGATCGCGGAAAGCCCTGCCTATTCCGTTATCGGCGGCGGGGACACCATCAGCTCCGCAACGAAGTTTATTGACCTGAACGACATCAGCTATGTCTGTACCGGCGGCGGCGCAATGGTTCGCTTTATGTCCGGCAAGAAAATGCCGCTGATCACAGCGATGGAAAAAGCTTACGAACGTGACAAAACGAAGTAAAATATTACTATAATATTAAAAAACGGCAAATTGCATTGACTTGAGAGTCAATGTGATTTGTCGATTAAGTGGCAATGCTAAGAATTGCCGGAAGGAACAACAATAATGCAGTCTCCATTAAAGAAATTTGCAACAGAGATCCGCATTGCTCAGCTGGAAGAGTTCAAAGCCCGCGGCTTCGGTCACATCGGCGGTGCACTCTCCATTACGGATTGTCTGGCAGCGCTTTACGGCGAAATCATGAAATATGATCCGAAAAACCCGCAGTGGGAAGAT
>CAYWGX010000310.1:0-2546 GCA_964457635.1 uncultured Leptolinea sp. | reverse complement strand
CTGGTTCCCGACCGTCATGGTCGGGTTCAGGGATGTGAGCGGGTCCTGGAAAATCATAGAGACCTCCGCCCCGCGGATGTTGTTCATTTCCTTTTCGCTGAAATGAGCGATATCCCGCCCGTTGAGGATCACTTCCCCTTCATCGATTCGTCCGCCGACCGGCAGCAGCCCCATGACGGCTTTATTGGTGATGGATTTTCCGGAGCCGGATTCACCCACAATGGCCAGTGTCTCGCTTTCATGCAGGTCAAAACTGACACCGCGGACTGCCTGGATCACGCCGCTGTCGGTGTGGATGGAGACGTGCATGTTTTTCACTTCCAAAAGTGTTTTGCTCATAAGTCTCCTCCTTTAGTGTTTCATGCGCGGATCAAAGGCATCGCGCAGCCCGTCACCGACGATAGAAAAGCAGATCATGATCAGGATGATGGCAATCGCCGGGTAGATCAGCAAAAACGGTGCGGCACGCAGGGCTTTGTAACCGTTATTGATGAGCACGCCCAGCGAGGCTTTCGGTTCGGTCAGGCCAACGCCGATAAAGCTCAGAAATGCTTCGGTGAAGATGGCGGAGGGGATCGCGAACATCACCTGGATCACGATGACGCTGATGGTGTTGGGAATCAGATGTCGGATGATCGTCTTCCAGGTGGAAGTTCCCAGCAGCTGGGCAGCCAGAACGAATTCCTGGCTCTTCAGGTTCAGGATCTTTGCCCGTACCAGGCGGGCCATGTTGACCCAGCCGGTGATGGACATTGCAGCGATGATGGTCCAGATTCCCGGTGGCAGCACCATCATGAACAAAATCACGATGATCAGCGAAGGAATGCCGACCAGCACTTCGATAATACGCTGCATAACGGCATCCACCGTGCCGCCCATGATGGCGGAGATGGCGCCGTAAAAGACGCCGATCACCAGATTGATGAGGGCGGCAGCCAGGCCGATCAGCAGGGAGATGCCGGTCCCGTACCAAATGCGGACCCATTGATCACGGCCGAAGAGGTCCGTGCCGCAGGGATGTTCCCTGCTCGGCGGGGCGATCTTATTGCTGTAATCGGTGTCAAAATAAGTATATTTTGAAGTCGCTGGAACGATGAAGGACATGGCAGCGATGATCACAATAAGCACCGCGCATACAACGGCCGCCTTGTTTTTGCGCAGCCGGACCCAGCCATCATAAAAAGCCGAGTGATGCTGGCGGGCGATGTGCTCCTGTTTCGCGGCGTTATCGGATGCAGGTGTAAAAAGATCTGCTGAAATATTTTGTTCTGCGTTCATTCGGCACTCTCCTCTCCGGCGATGTGAATGCGCGGATCCACGAGGCCATAAGTGACATCAACGATCAGGATCGTGACCATATAGAAAAGACTGTAAAACATCGTGAGGCCCATGATCACATTATAGTCATTGTTCTTGACGGATTCTGTGAATAAGCCGCCGATTCCCGGGATGGAGAAAATGCTCTCGATCGCCAGGGAACCGGTGAGCAGGTTGACGACCATGGAAGCCATGATGGTGATGACGGGAATAATAGAGTTTCTGAGCGTATGTTTGATCAGCAGCCGGGCCTGGGACATTCCCTTGGAGCGGGCGGTAACAATATAGTCCTGCTGAAGCACATCCAGAGTCTCTGTGCGGATAAAGCGGGCACAGGTCGCAAGCGGGGAAAAACACAGCGCGACGGAAGGCAGCACGGAGCAGGACCAGCTTTTCCAGAAACCGATGGGCAGCCATTTCAGCTTGAGCCCGAAATAATATTGCAGGAGGGCAGCCGCCACAAAGTTGGGAACGGAAATACCCAGCACCGCGAGGATCATCGTGAAATTATCGACGATACCGTTATGCCGGCAGGCTGCGATGATGCCCAGTGACAGACCGATGGTAAGACCGATCAGGATCGCCTGTGCACCGATGAGCATGGAGGGGCCCAGACGGGAAAAGATGACCTGTGTCACAGGGATATTGGTGTAGTAAAATGAGATGCCGAAGTCACCCTTCAGCATGTTGCCGATATATTTTGCAAATTGGACCGGAACCGGTTTGTCAAGACCGTAGCGGGCCAATGCTTCAGCCTGTTTTGACTCTTCCAGCCTGAGGAAGCGTTCCTCATCGAACGGGGAACCGGGAAGAATTTTCATCAGTGTAAAAGTCAGAAGCGCAACGACAAACAGGGTGACGACCATATAAATCAGCCGCTTCCCGATATATTTTGCCATAAGCATTGTCTCCTTTCTGACGAATGATCGTTGGTAGTTGTTAGTTGGCAGTTGATAGTTAGTAGTTAGCGGTTGGCAGTTCTTAGTTAGCAAAAGCATCCACCGATTTCAACTGTTAACTACCAACTATCAACTATCAACTATCAACTAATAACTGATAACTGATAACTACGAAAAGAAGGGCGGCGAAACGGGCCGCCCTTCTGATGAGCATTACAAAACGGAATTATTTGTTGATGCTTGTCCACTTGAATTCAGCAGACTGGCCCACCGGATGGACGATGTATTTGTCCACATACGGGCGCTGCAGGTAGGAATAACCGCGGTCAT
>CAYWGX010000309.1:0-2550 GCA_964457635.1 uncultured Leptolinea sp. | reverse complement strand
GCACTTTCCTGCGCAACCATGACGAGCTGACGCTGGAAATGGTCACCGAAGAAGATCGGCAATGGATGTGGAATTTCTATGCGCCGGATCCGGAAATGCGCAAGAACCTCGGCATCCGCAGAAGGCTTTGGCCGCTGCTGGACAATGACCCGAAAAAGGTGGCCCTGGCTTATTCCATGATGCTGACCATGCCCGGGTCCCCGGTCTTTTATTACGGCGATGAGATCGGCATGGGCGACGACATCCGGCTCTATGACCGCAACGGGGTCCGTACCCTGATGCAGTGGGATGACAGCAAAAACGGCGGCTTTTCGACGGCTGACAAGACCATCATGCCGGTGATCGACGACCCGGTCTACGGCTACAAACAGGTCAATGTGGCCGCACAGGAAAATGACCCGGATTCCCACCTGAACATGATCCGTTCTCTGATGCTGACACGAAAGGCTTCCGACGTGCTTTGCCGCGGGAAGTTCCGGTGGCTGGTCAGCGATGAGGAAAACGTTCCGGTTCTTGCGTATATCCGTGAAAGCGATTATGATAAAGTTTGGGTGATCCAGAACATGACGGATGTTGAACAGGAGTTTGTCCTTGACCTGCCGGAAGGGGAATATACTGATTTGAACCATCCGGAATTCCGGGTCACCGGCGGAAACAACACGTCAATAAAGATCGAACCGAGAGGTTTTTATTGGCTGCATGGAAAAAAATGAAGGAAGAATGAAGAATGAAGAAGTAAGAAACGGCTGTCAGAAAACAATCTTTACCCTTAATTAGATCGATTCAAGTGCTTTGACATAATTCTTCATTCTTACTTCTTACTTCTTCATTTCAAAACTGGAGGTTTTATCGTGGTTTATCTTTATCATCAGGGTGAAAAATTTGACAGTCGGGCGGCAGCGGATCGGCTGCTGGCAGAAGCCTGGCCGGGTCTGAGTAAAAAACATGCCGCTTTTATCAAAAAGGATCCGGAAGCCTGGTCGGAGCTGGAAGACCGGCTGAAGGCTTACCTGCCCCGTCTGACGGATTTGTATTTTGAGTTGTATAATGGCTGCATCAATGCTTATCCTCAGTTCTTTGAGCTCATCAGCACCATGGCGGAAAACTGGGTGAAGCGGGATGCCTATCTCAAGGCGTCTGACCGGGAACGGCTGGCGAACCCGGATTGGTTCTGCTCCAATCAGATGGTCGGTGCGGTGTGTTATGTGGACCTGTTCGCCGGTGACCTGAACGGTATCCGCAAAAAGCTGCCGTTTTTCAAGGAGCTGGGGATCACCTACCTGCACCTGATGCCGCTCTTCAAATGCCCGGAAGGCAACAATGACGGCGGTTATGCGGTCTCCTCCTATCGGGAAGTTTCCGAAAACCTGGGTACGGCCCGGGATCTGCAGAAACTGGCCAAAGAATTCCGTGAAGCGGGGATCGCCCTGGCGGTGGACTTTGTCTTCAACCATACCTCCGATGAACACGAATGGGCGATGAAAGCCAAAGCCGGGGACCCGGTCTATCAGAATTACTACTGGATGTTCGATGACCGCTCTGTCCCGGACCGCTATGAATCCTCTCTGCGGGAAATCTTCCCCGATGAACATCCGGGTGCCTTCACCTGGTTCGAGGACATTCATAAATGGGTCTGGACCACCTTCCATTCCTACCAGTGGGACCTGAATTATCACAATCCGCAGGTGCTGACTGCCATTGCAAATGAGATGCTGCACCTGGCGAACATGGGCGTGGACATCCTGCGCCTGGACGCGGTGGCCTTCATCTGGAAGCAGATGGGGACCGTCTGTGAAAGCCTTCCGCAGGCTTATAAACTGGTGGAAATCTTCAACCTGATCGCCCGCATCAGTGCGCCTTCCCTGCTCTTCAAGTCGGAAGCCATCGTCCATCCGGATGAGGTCATCCGCTATATCGACCCGGCCCTCTGCAAGCTTTCCTATAACCCGCTGATGATGGCCCTGATGTGGGAAGCCCTTGCTACCCGTGAGACCAAGCTGCTGGCGGCTTCCATGCGCGGGCGTTTCAACCTGCCGGAACATACCGCCTGGGTGAACTATATCCGCTGCCATGATGACATCGGCTGGACCTTCTCCGATGAGGATGCCGGACGCCTGTGGATCAACGGGTATCCGCACCGGCAGTTCCTCAACAGCTTCTATACCGGCAAATTCCCCGGCTCCTTCGCGAAAGGGCTGCCGTTCCAGGAAAACCCGCACACCGGCGACTGCCGGATCTCCGGGATGCTGGCCTCTCTGGCCGGGCTGGAAAAAGCGCTCGCGGAAAACAACGAAACCGAAAAACGCTATTCGCTGGACCGCATTTCATTGATGTTCGGCATCACGATGTTCATCGGCGGGATCCCGCTGATCTATCTCGGGGATGAGATCGGTGAGCTCAATGATTATTCATACCAGCAGGATCCATCCAAAGCGGGCGACAGCCGCTGGGTCCATCGGGTCGCTTATGACTGGAAAGCCTGGGAACGCCGCGATGATGAAAGCACTGTCGCGGGGGCGCTCTGGAACCGGATCAAAAAGCTTGCTGACA
>CAYWGX010000308.1:0-2560 GCA_964457635.1 uncultured Leptolinea sp. | reverse complement strand
GAACACGCGGAACTCCCTTTCGGGCAGCAGGTCGCGGTTGCCGTTCATGCCGGGGCCGACAAGTTCGCCCTGGACGGCGATTTCGCGGCCAAGGGCGGCGAGTTTCCCCTCGATGCCGTACTTGACTGCCGCCGCCCACCAGGCGTTGCTTTCGTCGCGCTCAAGCTCGAAGTTGCGGCTGCACACGCCGAAGGGCTTCTCTGGTCGCATGGAGGGTGCGTGGAACACGGTCATGGACGATCCGTCTGCCTTCTCGGTGACCTCCCAGAGGACGCCCTTGAGGGTGTCGGGCCAGTCGGCGAGGTTCTGGATGCGCTCCTCGTCGGTCTTGGGAATCCAGGAGGGGAAGTTGCCCTCCCTGCGCCCGAATCCCTGCGGGCGGCTGGCGTCGAGGGCGGCCTTCATCTCCGCGTCGATGTCGTCGAAGTGCTCCACCTTGAGGATCTCGTCCTCGTCGTAGCCGTTCATGATCGCGGCGAGCTCGGGGAACAGCGCGACAGGCATCACCAGCCCCTGGCTGATGACTCCGCGCAGCTTGACGGTGCGGATGCGGATGGCCTGCCGCAGCACTTTCCCGTGCTTGTCGGTCCAGGAGCGGAGGCAGCGGTCGCGCAGGAAGGCGTAGCGTTCGTCGTCGGCGGGGAGCGCCGAGTCGATCTCGAAATAGACGGCGGTGTCGCCGGGCTTGAATTCGCCTCGGCCTGTGACTACGCGCCAGCCCTTGCCCTTCATGGTGACCACGTCGAGGCGGTCGGAGCCGGGTATCGGCTCTGCGGTGGCGATGGTGACGATGGATGCGAGTTTTCTCATAGTTTCTCCTCTTGGTTAGAAGGTTACGGTTGCCGTGAGGGTGGCGGCGGCGAGCCAGTAGATTGTGCGCCGCCAGTCGCCGTTGACCGCGTAGGCGGTGGCCGACAGGACGTCGAGCGCCATCAGGACGGTCGGGAACAGTTGCGTGTATTTCATTGGTCTCCTTGCGGTTAGAACGGTATGTCGTCGGCGGTGGCGGGCGGGATGCCGCCGGGCGGCGTGGTTATCGGTCCGCTCTCGATGGCGAACATCAGCTCGTCCGTCATCTCGGGTCTTTCGCCGAGGACGACCCTGTGGACGCGGTCGAACCTCTCGCCCGCCACGGAGCGGACGGTGATGGACTTCGGGACCGCCAGCGCGCCCGCGTCCGCCCATCTGACGGCCTCGTCCACGGTGTTCGGCACGGGGCATCCGTCGGCGCACCGCTCCTGCCACCACTTCTCGAACTTGCGCCGCGCGTACCCCGTGTGTTCGGGGCAGACCCACTCGGACTTGTAGCTGCCTGGGCCGATGTGGTATTCAACTCGCATCGTCCTCGGCGTCCCCGGCTCGGCGTCGCGCCTGGTGTGCGGCGAGTAGGAGACATCCTCGACATCGTGGTCGGTGTCGGTGATCTCGCCCGACAGGACGCCCTCGGTCGAGGCGTGCTCCGTGAGGTTCGCCGCCTCCTTCGCGGGGAACACGTGGCCGCATTCGGGGCACTTGCCGTAGCCCGCGTGGATGAGGGCGTGGCAGTCGGGGCACTCCTTCGCGGGCGCGTCGCCTCCGCCGCCAATGCCCGGCTCGCGCGCCTTGATGCTGTCCAGAGGCCCGTGCCGAAGGATGTTGCCGCCGTAGTCGAGGAAGAGGCAGTCCCTCTTGCCCGTCTCGGGTGAGAGCCGGAGTCCCCGCCCCGCGATCTGGAGCAGCAGCCCCGGCGACTGGGTCGGGCGCAGCATCGCCACGCAGTCCACGTTGGGCGCGTCGAAGCCTGTCGTGAGCACCGAGACATTGCAGAGGTACTTGAGCGGCGGCTTGGGCGTGCCGAAGAGGTCGGCGGGGACGTGCTCGCCCTTGAAGCGGGCGATGAGCTCGTCCCTCTCCCAGGCGGGCGTCTCGCCCGTCACCACCGCGCACTCCTTGCCCGTGTACTCGGTTATCTTCTCGGCGACGTGGCGGCAGTGCTCCACGCTGGTGCAGAACACGATGACCGACTTGCGGTCGCGTGTCAGGATCGCGATTTCCGAGCAGGTCGCCTTGACAAGCTCCTCGCTGTCCATCGCGGAGGCCAGTTCGTCCTGGACGAATTCGCCGCCACGGGTGTGGACGGACGAAAGGTCTGCCTCGGCGCGTCCCGCCCGCGACACGATGGGCGAGAGGTAGCCCTGCGCGATCATGTCCTTGAGCCCAGCCTCGTAGCACACGTGGTTGAGCAGGTTCTCGGGCTTGCATATCGCCCCGCCTTTCAGCCGGAATGGCGTCGCGGTCAGGCCGATGAGCCTGACGTTCGGGTTGATGACCTTCGCGTCCTTGAGGAACGTGCGGTACATCCCGTCTCCGTCGGGGGCGATGAGGTGCGCCTCGTCGATGATCACGAGGTCGAAGCGACCGAGGGCGTCCGCCTTGTCGTACACCGACTGGATGCCGGCCACGATGACAGGCTCGCGCGTCTGGCGCGACTTCAGCCCCGCCGAGTAGATGCCCATCGGCAGGTCCGGGCAGAGCCTCCGCACCTTGTCGGCGTTCTGCTCCAATAGCTCGCGGACGTGGG
>CAYWGX010000307.1:0-2577 GCA_964457635.1 uncultured Leptolinea sp. | reverse complement strand
GATCTGATTTTCGGAGAATCTTTCGGCTGCGCGACTGCCGGGACGCTTTTTCACCGGCAGAAGGTGCGGGCAGATTCCATGATTCTAAACGGTCCGCAATACATGAGCCTCGGGATATTCAACGGTTTTGTGACCAAAGTGATCCCGCACAATCAGTATCGGCTGTACAGTAAGATCCAAAACCGGAAGAAACTGCCCTGGCTGCTGAAGCTGGCGATCCCGGAGCACTGCCTTGGATGGACGTTTCTGGTATGTCCGATTGCGGGACTGATCGTTGCCGGGATCGGAATGTTATTTGGATAAGAGGAGTCATGAAAATGAAAGAATATGAACCGAAGAAAATGGTACAAATCAGCCGTTATCAAAACTTTTTCCCCACACTTTCGGCTGAAATTCAAGATGAAATTTACGCACGGATGAGTGAACTGATCGAGGAAGAAAATGAATACTGCGACAAAGGAAACTACAGCCATATGGCACAGATCCTGACTTCCATCGCCATGTATGAAGTATTGCAGAAGCATGGAAAATCGGAAGAGGAGGCTTACAGAATTGTCTCAGAGGAAATGTGGAAATTTCTCGATCCCTCCGGCATGCAGAAAATGGCGAAACTCAGTTTCTTTCTCCCATTAATGAAAAAGATCGTCCCATTCGGTTTCAAAAAAGGATCCGGAACCGGATGGCGTTATACCTGGCATCAGGATGATCCGAAAAATGAATTTCACTTTGAATGCAATGAGTGCATTTACGCCAAAATTCTCGGGAAACACTGTGCTTTTCGGCGATGGAAAAGCCGAGAATTTTATCTTCCGAATTCTCCGCAGATTATTCCAACTGATTACCGGCTACCGGCAACTGATTTTCCACCTTTGGATCAGGTGCTGTCGATCTGCTGCAGAATACGCATCATGTCAGCAGCTGCTTCCGGATAGATGCGGTTGAAATCAGGATCGGAAGCAAGCAGGCGTATTTCATCCTCGGTGAATGTGAGTTGCCCTTCATCCTCCGGCCCGCTCCGCGCAAAGACTTGCTGTAATATGACAAGATACGGCAGAAGGTCATCATTCAGTGAGGAGTGAGAAATGAGGAGTGAGGAATCATCTTCCAATGAAGAATCTTCATCCAATGAAGAATGAAGAGGTAAGAATGAAGATTCATCCGCCTCGTCGTTAGCTGCTTCTTCATGCTCCAAACGTTCTTTTTCATTTTCTTTGTCTTCCGATTCCTTTTCTGAAACCTGACGACTGGAACCTGAAACCTGTTTTTCTTCATTCTTCCTTCTTCCTTCTTCATTTGCTCCGGCTTCTGATTCCTTTTCTGAAACCTGACAACTGGAACCTGAAACCTGTTTTTCTTCATTCTTCCTTCTTCCTTCTTCATTTTCCTCTGATTTCTTATTTCTTATTTCTGATTTCTTATTTCCCGGAAGGCTGGTCAGCGCCCGCTGGGCGGAGAAGGCAGCCGGTGCGAAGAGCGCGTCCAGCCCGCTGAGAGCAGAAGCATCATCCAATGAAGAATTATGAATGAAGAATGAAGAATCATCACCCAATGAAGCAGGCAATTCTTTATTCAGACTGGCCCCTGCCCCCTGGTCCCCGGCCCCTGCCGAAGGCAATTCTTCATTCTTACTTCTTACTTCTTCATTTCCTCCAGCCGGCAGCTGTCCGTTCATATCTGATTTCTGATTTCTTATTTCTGATTTCTCAGAAAGTTTCTCTTTCGTCTTATACAGCCGCATCAGCAGGTCCGCCCAGCCCAGCTGGTTGACCAGCAGGCGTTCACCGATTTCCGGGTGCTTGGAAGAAAACTGCACCACACCGAGATAACTCTTGCGGAAATGGTAAGACCCGACGGAGATCAAGTCGTCGATCTGCATGGGTGCTGCGCTCAGGTCCTCCCCGCGCTTATGCAGGGTGACCAGTCCGCGGCCCATGGTCGTGACGCCTTTTTGAACGAGCTTGGAAAGATATACAAAACGTTCGGAATAATAGCTGGCCTTCTTCGCCTCTGCGATCCAGCCGGAAAGGGAGACGTAGGTCAGGTTCATCACCGAAAGGGGTTTGACCTCTTCAGATGCGAAGGGATCCACCATATCGGCAGGGAGCGGCATGTCTTCAAGGATCTGTTTGTCCCACGGCATAACACAGCCGGCATACAGATTTTCCAGCGCACTCGCTCTCATAATATCGATAGTTGAATTACCCATGTCTCCTCCCCTCATAATTCAGTGAATAATGAATAGTGAATAATTAAGGTGTCGCTTCGCGACTTCCGGATTTTCACCTTTCACCCTTCACCCTTCAACTTTCAACTTTTATTTGAGTCTACATCATATTTTAAAATTTGTAAACAGACAAGGTTGCCTCTTGACAATTGTTCGAAAATGTGGTAATACAGAGGGAGACAGGTGATTATGTACCATCCCAGGAGATGGAACATGTACAGGCTGTATGTATGGTGCTGCCGGGGGAATATGATCAGAAGTTTCAATAGCTGACTTTTGATATTACCTTCAATATTAGCTGCTTTGTTCCGCCGCTAATTGTCCGCAGCCTGCATCAATATCGATTCCTCTTT
>CAYWGX010000306.1:0-2609 GCA_964457635.1 uncultured Leptolinea sp. | reverse complement strand
TATCCTATGTTCTTCAGCTCTGCTCGATTGCCTTTCTTGGTGTCCTGATCACCTATCTCTGGGGAGGAGGTCTCCGGGAGGATCTTTTCCGTTACAACGCGAACCGGAGCTGAATTATGGACATGTCCGGTCTGCTGTCGATGTTGAAATGGATCGGAGCAATTTTCCCGATCTTCAACATCGAGTTTCCTTTCCATATCGCCTATGACATCATAATAAGGCTGGCCAGTTCATGGATCCTTGAGGATTCAGTGGGAGAGATAGCTGATTTCTTCAATTCCGCATTCGGCTCGGCGATCCAGTATATGTATGACCCGGACCAGACGTTTTTGAAAATGTGCCTGGACATGTGGAGTTCCACATCAAAATTTGCGCTGGCGCTACTTCCGCTGATGCTGATCCTGTCCATTTTCAGCACGGTCAAATACGGAGGGGAGCGGAGTTCGCTCACACTGGTGAAAACAAGAGAGCTGGCGTTCGGGACCATCCTCAATGTTGGGCTTGCAGCCTCAAGTTACTGGATCTTTACAAAGGTTCTTGCCATATCCACAGCGTTGGGCAAGCAGATGCTGGCAATTTCTGGAATAACCGTGACGACAAACTTTTCGGAAATTGCCGAGCGGATTTTTCTTCCCTCAATGATCACTCATCTGGACGGATCATCGGAAGCGCTGCTCGTTGTGCTGATGTTTCTACGTCTTTTCCTGACCCTGGTGCTGTTCATTTCGATCGTTCTTGTCTCGGTTTCGACAAGGATCGGTATTCTCCTTCTCTTCGGGATCTCACCCGTCTGTTTCGTTCTTTCAGTTTACGAGGAGTTCGACTGGATCCGGGACAGTTGGATAAAGACTTTCATCGGATTTATCCTGACGCCTGTGTTTGACGGGATCCTGCTCGCGCTGATCATGCTCAACAATGAAAAATACGTCAGCAGCATGTCCATGGGAGAAGTCTTCAGGACGCTGTGCATTTCCATCGGCATTTCCTGCATGATCGTCGTGCTGCACAGCGAGGTGATCAAGAAAATATTCGATTCCCTGATTGCGGACATCAAAAAGGCTGTAAGAGCCATAAAGATTGCCGCTCAGGTGATAGCGAGGATCGCCCTGGCAATAACATCCGGAGGAACATCCGAAGCAGCGGAAGCTGCGGCCAAAACCGCGTCAGCGGCGGGGAAGATGAAAGATGCCGGAAAGGCTGCGGATGCTGCCGGCAAGACAAAAGACGCGGCAAAAAACACAGAAAAGAAGGATTCTAAACCTCAAAAGGAAAAACCTTCACCCGGAAAAAAGAACATGGAAAAAATCCGGGAGCGGAACATGGACAAATACGAATTGAAGCCTGATGAAGTCGCGAAAGCCGGTTCTGCAACGAATGAAGTACTCCGGGCAATGGATGAAATATCACGGGAAAAATACGGGGAGCCGCTGAACACAGCAGTAAGGAAAGGCATGAAACAGCCTGAAGCTGTCCGCAAATATTTTGACCGGCACGGCGGAGCGGCCGGCCTTATGGCGGCCGATCTGATGGATCGCGCCGGTCAGACAATATTTTATGCTGATACTCCGGAACAGCCTCAGCCGGAGGTGAAAGACCGGAAAGACACTAACCGGTTGACAGAGGATGATTCTTTCAATGGATTCCGCAGAAGCATGGAAAAAGAAGGCGTGGATCCGGATTATTTCCCGGATAATTCACTTCCGAACGGAGAATATGAAGATACGGGTGCCGATACCTTCAGAAACCTGAATGATGTCGCCAGACACGGGATGGATATTGCCATGCGCGGCGGGACATATGATGAGATCAAAAAGGGGATGCGGGAGGATTTTGATAAGAAACAAAGGCTCGGCTTTGATATGAATTTCCGGAATTATACGCTCACAAATTTTGAAATGGAGGTAAAGAGGGCAAATGAATAAGGATTTTTTCTGTGTGCTGTTTTTTCTGTCTGTTATGTTTTTGCTGATTTTCTGTTGTACTTTCGCTGAAGTTTACGAGGATCCGGATATGTGTTTTTCGCTTACACAGGACGGATGGATCAAAGACTTGATCAATGCTTACGAAATCAGGGCATCGGATACGGACCTTTACGGATTTGACGCCTTTTCTGCTCTGACCTTCGCGGCTGAACTGGGTAAGGTGGATTTTGATATCAGTATGGATCCGGCCAAGCCATTTGACCGGGTACTGATTTTTTTTGACGGGAGAACTTTCAAACCGGCTTCCGCTGATACAACGAAACCCGTCACCATCATTATGAACGCGATCATGGATCCGTCAAAGCTTGATGAAGAATTGTACCGGCAGTACGCATCCCTGAAGTATTCCGTGGTCAGCGACAGTCAGGAGCTGCGGCGGGACATCCTGATTTGGGCGAATGAACAGGGAAAGCAGGTCCCGATTGACGGCATCTTCTGGTTTATGTATCTTCCCAAAGAATACGGAAAGAAAGACATCGCCAGATACGGATCCGTTCTCAATTACCTTACCCGGTTCGTCTATGAAGCAAAGCAAAGCAGTCTGGATTTCGGAAGGCTGCTTTCTTCTCTTGAAACAGATGAATCCGGTGCTTTCAAAACCCGGACAACACGACAGCTGACCGGCCG
>CAYWGX010000305.1:0-2614 GCA_964457635.1 uncultured Leptolinea sp. | reverse complement strand
GGGTGATCCGCGGTCTGGCATTTTCGGATGAAAGCTGGAGCAAAAGCCAGCATAAACATGATGAACCGATGCCCTTCCGGAATGCGCCGGCCTTTTCGATGAGTAAGGAGTACGAAGTACGGAGTAAGACTCTTCCGAATGAAGAAGGAAGAAGGAAGAATGAAGAAATGGCGGCTGAGAATGAAGAATTCGTTCCGGCAGAAGATCAGGAATCGGAAACCAACAGCGAAGCTTCAGCCTCCAACGATCAGTCTACAGACATTCATCGGGAACAGCTCAGCAAGAAGGGTTCCACCCGCAGGGTAGCCGAAGAAATAGCGGAGAATGAAGAAGATGGGGAAAATCAGAAATCAGAAATAAGAAATCAGAAATCTGATGAGAATGAAGATAGAAGAATGAAGAATGAAGAAATGGCGGCTGAGAATGAAGAAGTGATTCTCCCGGCTGAAGAAGAGGTTCCGCAGTGTGTCCGGATCCTGCAGAATGCGGTGATACGCAGCAGGCTTCATAACCTGGATTACATCGGCTTCACCGAAGGGGAAATGAGACTTCTCACTGCCGACCCGCTCTTCGCTCAGCTTCAGCCGCAAATGGCAGCGGATATGAAGCAGGCGCTCCTGGAGCATGACAGCGGGTAAGGGGAAATCAGGAATAGGTTTAAGGTTACAGGCGTTGGGAGAGGGCTTTCAGCGCTTAATTTGGTTTCAAATTTCTGATTTCTGATTTGTTATCTCGGACTTAACAAAAATCGACAAAAAAAGGCAACGGTAAATCTATCCGAAAACAAGGAGCTCTCTTATAATGCAATTAACGTTATGACAGAGATGTCATTCAGTATCTACAAGTTCTAAAGGAGTAATATCATGAAAAAATCTGTTATGATGATGGTGATCGTCATGATGCTCACTGCAGTGCTGTCTGCCGCGGCTGAAAACGTCAATCTGAATGTTGTCACTTCCTACGGCGGTGATGACGGCAACCGTGCCAATTTTGAAGCGGCTGTGGCTGAATATGAAAAACAGACCGGCAACAAGGTCAACGACGGTTCCGCCACTTCCAATGAAGAATGGAAAGCCCGGGTCCTGACCGATTTCGAAACCGGCTCCGAACCCGACGTGCTCTTCTTCTTCACCAACGCCGATGCCGAACCTTTCGTTTCCGCCGGCAAGGTCGTCTCCATCGATGAGATCCGTGCGGAATATCCGGATTACGCCACCAACATGAAGGATTCTATGCTGGCTGTTGCCTCCGACGGCAAAAACTACGCTGTCCCGTCTTACGGGTACTGGGAAAACATGTTCGTCAATAAATCCGTACTGGACGCCTGCGGCATTGAAGTCCCCGGCCCGGATTACACCTGGGATCAGTTCCTTGCTGACTGCCAGACCATCCTTGACAATGGTTATACACCGATCGCCTGCTCTCTCGTGGAAGTTCCTCACTACTGGTTTGAATTTGTCGTCAGTTTTTCCGCACCGTCTACTTTTTCCCCATCGTGATTTCCGCAACGGCATTGGGACTGATGTTCAACCTGATTTTTCTCTACAAAGGCGGGATGATCAACCAGCTGCTGTTGAAGCTGGGCATGATCAGCTATGAAGTCAAGTCCAACGGCAAAATGATCGTGGACTGGATCGACTGGAATGAAAAAGAAAGCTTCTATTTCCGACGTTTTGATCTATCTCGTGCTCTCCGTCTGGGCTCTGACAACCATATATCCCTTTATCTGGGTCATTCTGAACTCTTTCCGAAAGAAGGGACTGATCCTCAGTGATTCCTTCTCCCTTCCTCTGGGGGATGCCTTTACCTTTGAGAACTATCAGCTGGCCTGGCAGCGTTCGGATTTCAAAAATGCCTATCTGAACAGCTTTCTCATCTCCGGGACTGTCACGATTGTGGTCATCATCCTGGCAGGGCTGGCCGCCTACGGGCTTACCCGCTATACCTTCCGCGGCAGGGGACTGTTGTACAGCCTGATCATGGGCGGCATGATGTTCCCGGTATTCGCCACCATTATCCCGGTTTTTCGGATGGAGGTTATAATGGGAATAGCAGGGCGCGGGAACCGCTGGCTGAGCATGCTGGCAGTGATCTTGCCGCAGATCGCCGGGAATCTGTGCTTCTCGATCATTGTGCTGATGGGGTTCATCCACTCCGTGTCGATCGAGCTGGAGGAAAGTGCCTATCTGGAAGGCTGCAATGTGTTCCAGATCTATTTTCACATCATCATTCCCGCGGCGAAGAGCTCTTTCGCCACGGTAGCGATCTTCACCTTCCTGTGGAGCTACAATGACCTGTTCACCCAGTCCTTCTTCCTGCGCTATCCGAAGGAAAAAGCCATCACCGGGCTGCTGAATGAGATCAGTTCGCAGGCCGGTGTGAATTACGGGCTGATGGCTTCGTCAGTGGTGCTGGTGGTGATTCCTGTGCTGCTGGTTTATGTCCTGCTGCAGAAACATATCATCAAGGGACTGACTGCAGGAGCGATCAAGGGATAACCGGGAAATCAGAAATCAGAAATAAGAAATGAGAGATAAGAAATAAGAAATAAGAAATAAGGGAAACGCTGATTAATCCAACATGCCTCGAGAGGCGCCACGATAAATGTGTTTAC
>CAYWGX010000304.1:0-2650 GCA_964457635.1 uncultured Leptolinea sp. | reverse complement strand
CAGCCAATGACCAATGGCAATACCTATGTCAAGGTAGAACGGGAGTATGATGAACGCAAGAATCCCATTGTTGAACGGTATTATGACGCAGATGGAAATCCTGTTGCCTGCAAAGCTGGCTATGATGAGTTTCACCGGGAATACAATGAAAACAATCTGGCCGTAAGATACAGCTATCTGTTGAATAGCACACCGGTGCTGAATGAAAATGGCATCGCTATCATAACCAGAGTCTATGATGAGCAGAAGCTGATTGCCTCTGAGGCTTATTTCGGTGTTGAAGGCGAAGCAATTGCCCATCCGCAGAATAAGTATCATCGTATTGACCGAACCTGGCTGGACAGGGATCATGTTATCAGTGAAGCCTGGTTTGATACGGAAGGTCAGCCAATGACCAATGGCAATACCTATGTCAAGGTAGAACGGGAGTATGATGAACACAAGAACAAGGTTGTGGAGCGCTACTATGGCAAGAACGGGGAACCTATCGCCTGCAAGGATGGATATGACGAGGTCCTCTGGACGTATGGTGAAGATCAGCAAGTGACGGAGACCATGTATTATCTGAATAACGAAGTTTTCCAGCCGGAAGAGCTGGAAGTCGAAGCAGAAGACAAAGCGGAATAAGCGAAAAAACAGAAACATGAAGTTCTACAATCTGGAGGATCAGATCATATTTTCGGATAAAACCCTCACAACGGGGATTATTTTTTGCAAGACGTATTTGGAGGAAATGCATCCCCCTACACACCAATGTTCCTTACCCCCGTGAAAGTGTTTCTGAATAAGCGATATGTGAACTTCTCAGATAATTAACTCTCGAATGATTAGTGGCATACATAATACGGTAGTGTGGGATTACAAAGCGTTGAAAATCTTGCGATAGAACGAAATCGAGCTTGCGAAGAGGATTGACATATGGTATACTTTATGAGAGGAAATTAACTCTCAAGGAGGAAGACCATATGTACATGAGTTTTACGGTTCCGATTCCAGGTAAAGATGCGGGAGTTACGACCAAGGTCATCAAGGGAACGACGTATGTGTACTATGAACGCGAGAGGAAATATGATCCTGTCAAACAACACACTATACCGATGACAACAACGATCGGGAAAGTGACAGAAGATGATCCGTCAGAGATGTATCCGAATGGGAATTTCCTCAAATACTTTCCGCAGGTGGAATTGCCGGAGGATCTGCCATCCTCGTCAAGAAGCGGGTGCCTCAAGATAGGAGCTTTCCTTGTAATCCAAAAGGTACTGAGATACTACGGACTCATCGAAATGATTGACAGGATAATAGGGAAGGACAGTGGGCTCTTTCTCGATTTGGCGGCATATGCAATTGTCACAGAGAACAACGCGAGTCAATACTATCCGGATTATGCATATTGTCATCCGCTGTTTACAACAGAGATGAAGGTATACAGTGACTCGAAGATTTCAAGATTTCTGCGGGAAGTGACCAGGGATCAGGCGATACAGTTTCAGAATGAGTGGAATGCCTGCAGAGATCATACAGAAAAGATTTATCTGTCATATGATTCAACGAACAAGCATTGCCAGGCTGGGAATATAGAACTTGCGGAGTATGGTCACGAGAAAGAAAAAGAGAAGAAACCGATCTACAATTTCTCCGTTGGATATGACAGCACAAACAGGGTACCTCTGTTCTATGAACAGTATCCAGGAAGCGTGAATGATGTTTCTCAGCTCACATTCATGCTGGAGAAAGCGGCAGCATATGGATACAAGGATGCGGGATTCATTCTCGACAGGGGATATTTCAGCGAAGAGAATATCCGATTCATGGACAGGAACGGATATGACTTTATTATTATGGTCAAAGGCTGCAAGGACCTGGTGAGCGAATTGATCCTGAAGTATCGCGGAACGTTTGAGGATGAATGGGAAGAAACGATTCCGTATTATGAAGTGAATGGAATCACCGTGAAAAGCGTTTTGTATCCTACGGATGAGAAGCAAAGATACTTTCACATATACTACAGTGACTACCGGAAGGCCTCGGAACGGTCGCAGCTGCAGCAGAGGATCCAACAGGACAAGGAATATCTGGAATCCCTGATTGGGAAAGAAACGAAGATCGACAAATCCTATACAACCTATTTTGATCTGGTGTACTGGCATGAGGGGGAAGCGGATCAAAAGCTGCAGTTTGTGAGAGAAAGGAAAGACAGAATATCCAGAGATATTAAGCTGTGCGGATACTTTGCAATCATTACATCCGGAGAGATGACCGCGGAACAGGCGCTGGATCTGTACAAAAGCAGGGACAGCTCAGAGAAACTGTTCCGCGGAGACAAGTCCTATCTGGGCGAACAGGCCATGAGGGTATATGGTGATGAGCCGCTGCATACAAAGATCTTTATTGAATTCGTGGCACTGATTGTACGGAACAAGATCTATACCTGTCTGAAGGAGAGGATGAAAGAGCTCAAGAAGAAAAAGAACTACATGACAGTACCTGCCTCCTTGAAAGAACTGAACAAAATAGAGATAATACGTCAGGCGGACGGTATATACCGTCTTGATCACGCTGTGACGGCTACGCAGAAAGATATCCTGCAGGCATTCAATATGACAGCGGCGACAGTCAAGAAAGAAGCGGCAACACTCGGAAAAATGCT
>CAYWGX010000303.1:0-2656 GCA_964457635.1 uncultured Leptolinea sp. | reverse complement strand
AGAGGCTGTCCGGCACCGTATCGAAGAAGTTCTTCAGGATATAGGTATAAAAGATAGAGGACATGAAGGGGATGATCATCGCCCACAGCGTGTCGTGAATGTTCCACTGAACGACTGTCCGGTAGTTGGTGATGATAAGCATTTCAAAAGGCACCATCATCATCGCCAGCAGCGCACCAAAAATCGCCGAACGCCCCGGGAAGCGCAGCCGTGAAAAGGCGAATGCGCCGAGGATGGTCGTGAACGTGCAGACCGACACGGAACTGACCACCACGATCACGGAGTTCAAAAAGTATTTGGCAAAAGGCGCTGTTTCAAAGGCGAATTTGTAATTTCCGAAATAAAGTGATTTCGGCAGCCATTGCGGCGGAAAAACACTGACTTCCTGGCTGGTTTTGAAGGATCCGGTGATCATCCAGAAAAACGGAAATACCATGATGATCGCTCCCAGAACAAGGAAGAGATATGTCAAGATCGAAGATATCTTTATTTTTTTCATTTCAACTCCTTAATATTTCCACTTCTTCTGGATCAGCTGCTGGATCTGTGTGAAGACAAAAATGATCAGGAACAGGATGATCGCGGCAGCAGCGGCATAACCGTATTTCGGTGGAGTGCGTCCGCGGAACTGGTCATAGATGTAATACACCATGGTGTAAAGGTTCTTCCCGACGCCCGGTCCGGAGAACAGCGGGAAGAGCTCATTGAATACTTTGAACGCGCTGATGGAGTTGATGATGAGCACCAGGAAGATGGTCGGAGAAAGCAACGGCACAGTGATGCGGAAAAAGATCCGCAAATCTTTTGCACCATCCACCCGGGCAGCAGTATAAAACATGGGGTCGATGTTCTGCAATCCTGATAGCAATAAAATGATCGTGAATGGCATCATCGACCATATTCCATAAATTGCCAGCGCCCAGAAGTTTGCGGATGGATCTTGCAGCCAGTTCACCGGTTCAATATGCAGAATTCCCAGCAGCCAGTTGATGACGCCGAACTTATAATTGAACATATACTTCCAGGTCAGCCCGACCGCCGTAACGGAAGTCACCATCGGGAGGAAGTAAGCTGTCTGAAAGAAAGCCCGCAGCTTGATGTTCTTATTCAGCAGCGTGGCGATCACGATCGAAAGACACATAGAAATCGGTATCGCTACCAACACATATTTAAAGGTCACACCAATCGCATTTTTAAAGTCACGGCTGTTAAGAACGTAGATATAGTTATCAAAGCCGAAACCGTCATAGGCGCCGGTCAGATATTTATAGTTCTTCTTGAAGGACATGATGAGCACGTTGACGATCGGATAGAGTGAAAATACAATCACCCCGATCGCAAACGGTGCCAGATACAATAAAGGCTTTATTTTCATCAGAAAATAGTAAAGCCCGCGATTTTTTTCTCTGAGCTTGTTCATCTGAGACGCACTCCTGTTTCCGCATCAAAGACAAATACACCTTTCCTGCGCAGACCGATCTGAACCCGGTCTCCGGCTTTCAGTTCCTGATCGGAATCGATATAAGCCCGAACTTCGAAATCACCGAGCTTGAGGTAAACCAGCTTTTCTTTCCCCATTACGAATACACGAATAACGCGTCCATCCATCAGGGGTTCTCCGCTGTTCACCAGGAAGCTCTCCGCACGGATAGAGAAATGGACCTTATGCCCTTCCTTAATATTCTCGAGACCGCTCAGCTTGCAGAGCGGACCGCTGTTGATGCGGATACCGCCGTTTTGAATTTCACCGAAGACCTTATTGATGGGAGGTGTTCCCAGAAAGTCCGCGACAAATTCATTTACCGGTTCATCATAGAGTTCCTGCGGCTGGGCTTCCTGCTGCAGAACACCGAGTTTCATCAGAATAATGGAATCGGAAATAGACATTGCTTCTTCCTGATCATGGGTGACGAAAACGCTGGTTACGCCGGTCTCCAGCTGAATGCGGCGAATCTCTTCGCGCATCTCGATACGGAGTCTTGCATCCAGGTTGGAAAGCGGTTCATCCAAAAGCAGCAGCTGCGGACGCTTGATCAGCGCACGGGCAATGGCAACGCGCTGCTGCTGACCGCCGGAAAGCTGCCCCGGCTTGCGGTCAAGAAAATTGTCCACATGGACCAGCTTCGCCATTTCAAAGGCTTTTTCTTTGCGCTCATCTTTGGAAACATTCTTGATTTCCAGCGGGAAGGCTATATTTTCCATTACAGACATATGCGGATAAAGTGCATAGTTCTGGAATACCAGTCCCACACCTCTATCCTGTGGAGGAAGATTTGTGACATCTTCTTCATCAAAATAGATGTGGCCTTCTGTTACGGGCAAGATGCCGGAAAGCATGTTCAACATCGTAGACTTACCACAACCAGATGGACCAAGCAGAGCCACCAACTTACCATCATCAAAAGTCATAGTAAAATCGCTTACAGCGATAACTTCATTTCCCCCTTTTGTACGCGAAGGAAACTTCTTCGTTAAATGATCAATTGTATCTTTCATATGTTATTTATCTCCTATCTTAATTATATACGATTGCTATAACTTTTATTTTCTAAAAATAAAAAGACCAATCTTTTATAGATTGGCCTTAATTTCGAATATTTTTAACTTAATTACTCAGCAGCTAATTCGTCAGCGATATACTTAACAGCTTCTTCCA
>CAYWGX010000302.1:0-2672 GCA_964457635.1 uncultured Leptolinea sp. | reverse complement strand
ATTCGATGAATTTTTTGAAAATCCCTTTGATTTTCGGGGAAAAGTTTGAAAATCATCAATTTAGATTGGAGAAAAGGAGTACTCTGATGAAAAAATCCATTCTTGTTTTGGCGCTGTGCTTTGTTATGCTGTTCGCAGTTGCCGCTGTTTCCGCTCAGGAAGCCACTGAAGGCTTCACTGTGACCTATCTTGAAAACGACTGCCTGGCAGAAGTTCCGACCGATGAAGCGAAATACGCTGCCGGTGATGAAGTCACCGTCCTGTTCGAACCCGTTCAGTACAAAGATTATCTGATCTTCTACGGCTGGGATATCGACGATGACGGCGTTGCCGATTTCGGTTACAATTACAACAAGTTCAACATGCCCGAAAAGGACGTTGAACTGAAGGCCATCTGCATCGGCGCTTCCTGGGGTTCCACCTGCACAGGCTGCCATCTGCATGGCAAACCGGGCGCTGTGAAGCTCAACTCCTTCAGCCTGCCGACAGATAGCTCTAGCCAGCAGTAAAAGTGGAGTAATCGAAAGAAACACTGATTAATGGGACACACGGATCCCGTCCCTGTTCTCCCTTATTATTCAGTGCTTTCCTAAAACTTAAATTATTCGTACGAATAATCGCCAGCTGCCCGAGATTCCGGGCAGTTGTTGTTTATTAAGCACACGGGGACGGTTATCGCGCTGCTGCGAAGTCAGCACGCGAGAACTGTCCCCAGGTGCGCTTCACCGGAGGGGACCGTCCCTTTATGGGATTGTCCCCTGTTTGCAAGCCCATGACAGGTAACACCCCGCGGTTCAGGAGTTTTTCTTCTGATTGATAAACGGATAGTTTTCTATAATATAATAATATTAAAAAAGGCAATTATTATGATCTATCGTGATTTTCAAAATATAAAACTATCCGCACTGGGATTCGGAACCATGCGGCTGCCGCTGAATCCGGACAAGTCCATCGATGAGCCGCAAGTCTTCGAGATGACGGATTATGCCCTTTCCCACGGCGTGAATTACTTCGACACCGCATACCCCTACCATGCATCCAAATCCGAGATCGTGATCGGGAAAGCACTGGCAAGACATCCGCGGGAATCCTTTTATCTCGCCGACAAATATCCGGGACACCAGCTCATGGATGAATATGATCCGGCGGAGATTTTCAATGAGCAGCTGCTCAAATGCGGGGTGGATTATTTCGACTTCTACCTGCTGCATAATGTCTGCGAGGTCTCCATCCCGACCTACGAGGATCCGCGCTGGGGCATCATCGACTACTTCCTCGAGCAGAAGGCAGAGGGAAGGATCCGCCATTTCGGCATGTCCTCCCACGCCCTGCCGGAGAACCTTGAGAAGTTCCTGGACCGCTGGGGAGAGCATATCGAATTCTGCCAGATCCAGCTGAATTACCTCGACTGGACGCTGCAGAACGCGGAAAAGAAGGTCCGGATCCTCAGCGAACACGGGATTCCGGTGTGGGTGATGGAAGGTCTGCACGGAGGACGGCTGAGCAATCTCTCCGAGGCAGAAATGGCACGGCTGAAGGCTATGCGCCCGGATGAGACAGCCACCGGCTGGGCTTTCCGCTGGCTGCAGGGACTGCCCGAAGTTACGATGATCCTCAGCGGTATGTCCAGCCTTGAGCAGATGAAGGAGAATATCGCCACCTTTGAGACCTCAGAGCCCCTGAATGATGCGGAGAACGCGCTCCTGCTGGAGATCGCTGAAGGGATGAAGAATGCACTGCCCTGCACCTCCTGCCGCTACTGCTGCGCAGGCTGCCCCATGGAACTGGATATCCCGCTGCTCATCAATGCCTTCAATGACGCCCGTCTGCATCCCAGCTCCTTCACCGTGCCGATGATGCTGGACACCCTGCCGGAAGACAAGCTGCCCACAGCCTGCATCGGCTGCGGCCAGTGCGCGCAGGTCTGCCCGCAGAAGATCGACATCCCGCAAGCCATGGCTGACTTCACCGCACTGCTGCCGAAGCTGCCGAACTGGTCCAAACTCTGTGAAGAACGTGCCGCAGCTGCGAAAGCATTAAGAAATAAGAAATAAGAAACAAGAAATTAGTAAGAAAAAGGAGATTATAAATGAAACTGGCAATCGGTAATGATCATGTGGCGATCGATATGAAGAATGAGATCAAGGCTCATCTGGAAAGCCGCGGGATCGAAGTCATCAACGTCGGGACAGATACCCCCGGCAGCTTCAACTACCCCATCAGCGGCTATAAGGTCGCAAAGATGGTGGCAAACGGTGAAGTCGACGGCGGTGTGCTGATTTGCGGAACCGGTGTGGGCATCAGCCTCGCTGCCAATAAAGTGAAAGGCATCCGCGCCTGTGTGTGCAGCGAGCCTTTTACAGCGAAGCTCTCCAAACAACACAATAACACCAACATCATCGCCTTCGGCGCCCGTGTAGTGGGCGTGGAACTGGCGAAAATGATCGTCGACGAATGGGTCGATGCAGAGTTCCAGGGCGGCCGACATGAAACCCGGGTGAACATGATCATGGAAATCGAAGCTACACAGCATCTGGCAGCCGTTGACGAAGCATAAAACAATTCACGGCAGAAAATAAAAAAGCTGACAATAAGTCAGCTTTTTTATTTTCAACCTTACAGGCAAAACGATTAACGTTTTGTGTAGGTCGGGGCCTTACGGGCACGTTTCA
>CAYWGX010000301.1:0-2681 GCA_964457635.1 uncultured Leptolinea sp. | reverse complement strand
AGCAGTAGTTGAGCTGCCAGATCACAGCACCCATGCAGTGTCCCCGGTGACGGCGCCAGTGTTCCACCCCGTACTGCATGGCCTGGGCCTGCAGCAGCTGGGAGGCATAAACAAAGGCCTCAAAGGTGGTCGGGTACAGGTAGGTTTGCGAGAGATATTCCGCGATCCGTCCGTTGGCGCTGGCATTGCGCTGGTGCTTTTCCATCACATAGGAGAAGGGATTGCGGTCTTCGGGCTCGGTGAAGCTCCGGATGGTCGCCATGCAGGGGAAGGACTGGAAGCCGAATTCCGAGACATAACGGAACAGGAATTTGCGGTATTCGGTGAAAGGTTTCAGCCCGTGCCAGACCTCCCAGTAGTGAACATCGCCACGGTCCGGGCTGTTGGGCTCGTCAAAGCTGCCGCCGGAGGAGGGACTGGAGGGCCAGTAGAATGTGTCTGGGTCCTCCTGCTTCAGTATCTCCGGGAAGATATATTCGTACATTTTGATGTAGTCGGCGGCCTGTTTTTTCTCCGTGACCCAGTTTCCCTGACGCACGAAGTCCTCCATCTCATTGTTCCCGCACCACAGGGCGAGGGATGGGTGATGGCGCAGCCGGCGGACGTTCTCGGTCACCTCGGCACGGATGTTTTGGTCGAATTCTTCAGTCAGGTCATAGACTGCGCAGGCAAACATGAAGTCCTGCCAGACCAGCAGGCCCAGTTCGTCACAGATGGCATAGAACCGGTCATCGGGGTAACAGCCGCCGCCCCAGACGCGGATGGTGTTCATGTTTGCGAGCCGCGCATCTTCCAGCAGCCGGCGGGTGCGTTCCGGACTGCAGCGGGCCAGCAGATTGTCCTCTGGGATATAGTCCGCACCCATGGCGAAGAGTTTGACCCCGTTGACCATGTGGCAGAAGCTTTCGCCTTTCCCGTCCGGGTCTTTCTCCCGGCAGACGGTCAGCGTCCGCAGTCCGATGCGGTTAGACCAGTGGTCCTGTTCGCTGCCATCCATGATGAGGGAGACATCCACCCGGTAAAGGGGCTGATCTCCGAATCCCGCCGGCCACCAGAGTTTTGGGTCTTCGATGCGGATGCTGCAGTCTGTTCCCTGACCTGTGTATGTCCTGCCGTCCGGTGCGGTGAATTTGACGATGACGGTCAGCGCTTTGCTGTCATAACGCTCGAGGCGGGTATTGACGGAAAGCGTCACCCGTCTGTTCTCATGCTTCTGGCGGATCAGTACATCCCGGATGCGGGCGGAATCAAAGGCCATCAGCTCAATATCCCGCCAGATGCCGCAGTCCGGGAGCCGCGGGCCCCAGTCCCAGCCGAACATGCAGTGGGCCTTGCGCAGGAAGGGGAAGCCTTCCATGGCGTCTTCGGTCCCTTCCACGTGATGGGCGGCATAGGCCTTCCGGATGTATTTGGTAGGAGAGGCAAAGCTGATGCAGATCTCATTTTGACCGGGTTTCAGCAGGTGCTTTCCATCAAACAGCCAGGTCCGGTGCATGTTGTCCGCTTTCCCGGCGGGGAGTCCGTTGATGGTGAGGGAAGCCAGGGTGTCCAGTCCGTGGCAGCGCAGGAATACGTGCTCATGGGAGAGGAAGATCTCCGGAACATCGAACACCCGGGAATAGCGGTACTCCCGCTCCATCAGCGGCAGGACCTTCAGCTCGTTGTCCCGCCAGAAGGGATCGGGGATCTCCCCGGCTTTCAGCAGGTCCGTTAAAACACTCCCGGGAACTGCGGCAGGGATTTGCTGCCCGTCTTCTGTCTCCAGCTGCCATGCGCCGTTCAGTGAAAGATATTCCATGGTTCTTCTCCTTCGTGTTATAATGGTATCAATTATACGGCATCTATTCACAGAGAAGCAACTTATGGAATATCTCATTCGCGAAATCAAAGAAAATGAATACGGCGTACTGAATGACTTTCTGTACGAAGCGATCTTTGTTCCGGAGGGTATAGCCCCGCCGGACAGGAGCATTCTGGATACACCGGAACTTCGGGTGTATGTCGAGAATTTTCAGAAAAAATTCGGGCATAAATGCCTGGTCGCAGAGGCGGATGGCAAAATTATCGGAGCGGTATGGGCTCGGGTCATGAAGGATTACGGACATATCGATGACGATACTCCGTCGCTTGCGATCTCCCTTTACCCGGAGTACCGCAATCAGGGCATCGGGACTGAAATGATGCGGCAGATGCTGGCTGTGTTGAAAAAAAACGGCTATCAGCGTGCCTCGCTTTCCGTGCAAAAGGACAACTACGCATTGAAAATGTACCGTTCCCTGGGTTTTGAGGTTGTCGTGGACAATCCTGAAGAATACATCATGCTCATCAAACTGTAAAGAAACGCTGATCAATGAGATTAAAAGAGAAAATCAATCCCCGCGCCATCGCGGGGATTGTGGTTGAATGCTGCTGTGAAAGGCAGATGAGTTTCGTTAATACCGTCTGAACTTCAGCGCGAACAGCAGGGCTGCTGCCAGGATGATGACCGAGGCGCTGAGGAGCAGCCAGGTTTCAGGGCCGAATTCGGAGAGCGGTTTTGCCGTGGAAATCACAGCTTCTTCCTCTTCTTCGGCTTCCTCCTGACGCTGATCGAATCCCGGTCCGCCCATCTGGCCGTCCGGGGGCATCATCCCGCCGGGACCGCCCTGCGGCATCATGGTGCCGTCAAATTCGGGCATGGA
>CAYWGX010000300.1:0-2721 GCA_964457635.1 uncultured Leptolinea sp. | reverse complement strand
GGCACGTACTGGTGGTGTGAGAGGGGAGCCTCTTAAAGCTCCCCTACTCGATTCCCGCGCAGCACGCTTGGTCTGCCTTTTTGCTGCCACGAAGCACAACTGGTCTGTTTTTTTGCTGCCGCGAAGCCGGCACAAAAAGACTGCACAGATGTGCGAACGGGGACGGTTACCCCGGAACCGTCCCCATCACTATCAGAAAAGGGATTGTAGTGGAAAGAGAATCACAAAAATTAGCAATGCGTACTACTGCGATCATGCCCGGAGTCTCACGAAAAATGAGCTCGATGAAGGAGAAGCAGGAATTCAAAAAAAGAACGCTGAAGTGGAGCGATCGACAAACAACAGTTCCGATAGCTGTCTCTGTGACAAACCTCTTTCCGTTCTCATCCTTTTCAATGTCTTCGCAAACAAAGTAGACATACCATATAACCTCCTTAATTTTTATAATACTCCGGCAAATCCGCATAAGCAAGAAAAGTATCAATTTATTACCCGGCCTCGTTAACTGCATCCTTGAAAAAAAGTTGTGACAATCTGGAACACCCCCTGAATTGGAAGCTGAAAAGTCAGTATAATTCCAAAGAATATGTCAATCTTTATTTTGACAGCAAATTCAGGAGGAATCGAAATGACAACTTTTACGATTATGGTAATTATCGGTTTTTTGATGATCGCCGCGGGTGTTTCTCTCATGGCTACGCCGCTCATGACCTTCTTGGGCACGGGCTATTGGATCATCATTCTGTTTTTCATTACAGGTCTCTTTGGCCTGGTCCAGGGAATTGTTGAGAAGCGTTACAACAAAGAGTTTTACTTCTCTATTCTCAGCCTTGTCCTTGGCGTTATCGGCCTGGTAGTTCCCGGAATGGCTGATATGAGCAATGCCGTGCTGCTTTACATGGCTGCTACCTGGTTCATCATTCAGGGCGTAATGGACATCGTTGACGCGATCGCGGACGGGAAAGACGGCGCAGAAACCGGTGAAGTCGTGGTCGGCATCCTGCTGGGTGCACTGGAAATTATCCTGGGCATCCTCTCTGTGGCTCAGCCGCTGGGGCTCGCCATCAATCTGGGTGTACTCATCGGACTCTACTATATTGAATCCGGTATGGAACTGATCGTCACCGCAGAAGACGAATGTGAAGGCGGCAACAGTCTGTCGACCCTGTTTATAGTCTTTGGCGTTATGCTGGTCATCTCCGGTATTGTCCTGTTTGTCACTCCGCTGAGAACCTTCTTCAGTCTCGGATATTGCATCATCCTGCTGTTCTTCCTCAACGGTGTTCTCGGCATTGTCCGCGCAATCAATGAAAATCGCTTCGGTAAAGAATTCTTCTTCGCGATCCTGAGCCTGATTCTGGGCATCATCGGCTTCGCGGTTCCCGACATTGCAGCCATGAACAATTCCATCCTGCTTTATATGGCCGCGGCCTGGTTCGTGATCCACGGCGTGCTGACCATCATCGGCGCTCTCGAAAGCAGAAAACTGGGCGCCGGAGCTGCTATGATTGTGATCGGCATCGTGCTGGGCGCGGTGGAAATTGTCCTGGGTATCTATGCTGCGGCACATCCGCTGCTGCTTGCCATCAGCCTGGGCTTCCTCTTCGCCTTCTCCTGCATTGAATCCGGTGTCAACATGATTTTTACCGGGTCCGACATCTCCAGGGCTGCAGCCAGCATCCGCGCGCAGCAATACCGCTGAAATTTACGCGGCAGCGCCTGTTCAGGCGCTGCCGCGTATCGTATTAATATTCAGGAGATACCTCAAGATGAACAGAAAAAAGGCAATCATAACCGGAGGTGAAATCGGCATGGGAAGGGGCATCTCCCTTATTTTGGGAGAAGAGGACTATGACATCGCCTTCTCCTACTATCCGAACGCAGAAAATGCAGAAGCCTCTGTTGAAACCACGCTTTCCCTGCTTCAGGAACACGGCGCGCAGGGCCATCCTTTTCCTGCGGACCTTTCCAAACCGGATGCGCCGAGACAATTTTTTGAAAAAGCTGTTGAAGCTCTCGGTGGACTGGATTTACTGGTCAACAATGCGGGGGTGAACATTCCGCTGCCGATTCAGAACATCACCGAAGATAACTTCGATTACCTGGTCAGTCTCGACCTGCGGGCTTATGTAATGATGATGCACTATGCCGCCCGCTATATGATCGATAACGGCATCCGGGGATGTCTGATCAACGTCAGCTCATCCCGAGGGGAGCGGGCGTACGCGAACGCCGGCATCTATTGTGGCATCAAGTCCTGCCTGAACCGCATGGCAGAGGCTTTTGCACTGGATCTTGCACCTTTCGGCATCCGGGTCAATAACGTTGCTCCCGGGGCGGTGCGTGTGCGCTCCGACGAGGAACTGCTTTCAATGACCCAAGGCAGAGAAACTGATTATTTTTGGAATAAAGAGTTCCTTGATAATCCCGACCTCGTCAAGGATCACGATTTTTGGGACCTTCTCGGCCCCAGGATCCCCCTGGGCCGTGTGGGATTGCCGGATGATATCGGTAAGGCCATCGCGTTTTTAGCGTCGGATAAAGCTTCCTATATCACCGGTGTTACACTGCGGGTCGATGGCGGATTGATTTTGCCGGGTATGCCGGAAGATTCTTCCATGGCGGGCTCGGAAAAAGGCTGGATTTAAGATGCCGGAGTCTAAGGAAAACACTGATTAATCCAACATGCCTCAAGAGGCACCACGATAAATGTGTTTCCCG
>CAYWGX010000299.1:0-2760 GCA_964457635.1 uncultured Leptolinea sp. | reverse complement strand
GATTTGAATAAAAATGCGGAGGATAAAATGAGCTGGATTACTTCAATCATTATCGGTGCTTTGGTCGGCTGGCTGGCAGGAAAAATCATGAACAACAGCGGCGGATTGCTGAGGAATATTCTGCTCGGATGGGCAGGCTCTATTGTCGGTAATTTTGCTGCAAATTTGCTGAGCATCTCCAGTGACAGTATGGTCGGAAACATTGTGCTTTCCCTTGCCGGCGCCTGTCTGGTCCTGTTTATTTTTAACAAGCTGAAGTAGATCTCTTATTGCGCCGGAGAATTCTTCACGGTTTTCAGCCATTCGTCCGCCTCATCACGGGAATGGAAGACGGTGATCGATTTTCCGGCGCTGTACCGCCCCAGCAGCTCAGAGATCCGCGGGGCCTGATCCCGGGCAAAAGCTTCGATATACTGACGGAATTCCGGATCGAATTCTTCCTCGACCCAGGGCATGTCTTCCCGCACCGTCCCGACACGGGCAGCCGCGCCTTCCAGACAGACATCCGCTGGATAATTCAGGAAAAAGACGCTGTCGCAGTGCTGCAGCCGGAGTTCCAGCGTGCGGATGTAATTGCCGTCGATGATCCACTGATCGCCGGTCATCACCCGGTCCAGTGCCATGTCAAATTCCTCACGGGTGACGGTCGTCTGGACCGCCTTGTGCCAAAGCCGGTCCAGATAGATCAGCGGCAGTCCTGTGAGCTCCCGCAGCCTCCGCGCGAAAGTACTCTTTCCCGCACCGGGACATCCGATCACGATAATCTTTTGCATCTTTCTTCCTGTAACTTTTTACATTTTTTCATTCTGCCAACTTCCTGTTCACAATTATACCCGTGGCAGAAAAAAATTCTGAATATAAGCTCAATAAACAAAAAATACTATAAAATTTAGTTATTCAAAATAATTACTGTTCACAATATAATTCAAAAGGAGCTTGAAATCTCCCGACGGACTGTGTATAATTAATAAAAAAGAGGAGGTATACCATAGCAGAAACTATGGAATTTGGAAAACCCTGCATGACGAATCTCCCATATGACCTGGGAGTGAAGATTTTTGAGCAGATTCTGAACACACCCAAACCTGATTACGAAAAGATTCACAAAGAGGCAAGAAGAATTGAGAAAGAAATTGTCAGAATCAGAAAGGAAGAAAATGCTCAAAGGAATCCTTCAGACTGATCAATATTTTTGTAATCATTTAGGGGCCAATGACAGAGATGAAAAGGATATAATCCATTTCACTATTCGAAATCCAAAAGGACAAAGATTACGGCTTTTCACGTCTGGGCGATCCTTATGAAGATGAACTTCACAAGCGGCTGAAACCTCATTATGACCAAAACTGCTTATTCATGTATCAAGTACTGTAACCGGATGTGGATATGAAGAAGGATCAGCGATTTACTCCGTTTTTAAAGGGACTGCGGGACGGACTGCCGATCGGGGCAGGCTATTTCGCCGTGGCTTTCGGGCTGGGGATCGCCGCACAGAAAGCCGGACTGACCCCGCTGCAGGGCTTTATCATGAGCTTCTTCAACCATGCCTCCGCAGGGGAATATGCGGGCGTGGCAGCCATCCGCAGCGGAGCCACCTACCTGGAAACAGCCCTGCTGATCCTGATCGCCAATGCCCGCTACCTGCTGATGAGCACTTCCCTTTCCCAGAAGCTCTCCCCGAATCTTGGTTTCTTTCACCGGCTGCTGATCGGCTTTGACATCACCGATGAGCTCTTCGGCATCTGCATCGCCTATCCGGGTTTCCTGGATCCCTTCTATATGTACGGCGCCTTCCTCACCACAACACCTCTGTGGGCAGCCGGCACCGCCATCGGCATCACCGCCGGCAACATCCTGCCCGATATCCTGGTACGCTCACTCTCCGCGGCGATCTACGGCATGTTCATCGCCGTCATCATCCCTCCCTGCCGGACCAACCGGAACATCACCATCGTGGTGCTGGTCAGCTTCGTCCTGAGCTGGCTGATGTCAGTGATCCCGGCCTTTGCCGCCATCTCCGAAGGCTTCCGCATCATCATCCTGACGCTGGTCATTTCCTCGCTGGCAGCCCTTTTCATGCCGCTGCCGGAGGAAGATGAAGCGGGAAAGAAGGCTGCATGAACCGCTCGATCTGGATCTATCTGCTCGTCATGTCGGCAGTGAGCTTCATCATCCGCGTACTGCCGGTGACACTCATCCGCACACAGATCAAAAACCGCTTTCTCCGTTCGCTGCTGTTTTACCTGCCCTATGCCACCCTTGCCGTGATGACCTTCCCGGCGATCCTCACCATCTCGGAAAATCCCTGGTGCGGAGCTGCCGCTTTTGCCGCCTCCCTGATCGTCTCCTGGTTCACGAAGAACCTCTTCCTTTCCGCCATCTTCGGCTGCGCCGCCGCCTTCCTCACCGCGGTTTTGCTTTGATTTTTTCCTTTTTCGCCGGTCACGCACACCTGGACTGCATTTCTGCGCCGTTACCAAGGTGAAGGGTGAAAGGTGAAGAAAATGAAGAATGAAGAAGCACATGGGGACGAAGCACTCGGGGACGAAGCACACTGGGACGAAGCACGCTGGGACGGTTTTTGCGTTGTTGCGAAGCCAACACACAAGAACCGTCCCTGTGTGCGCTATTTCCTCTTGCAATTGAGCGCACAAGGGGACGGTTCCCGAGTGCCGGCTGCGCGGCAACACGGAAACCGTCCCCGAGTGCTTCGGTGCGGGCTTCGCTTCGCTCGCCCCCAGTGTGCTTCATTCTTCATTC
>CAYWGX010000298.1:0-2779 GCA_964457635.1 uncultured Leptolinea sp. | reverse complement strand
CGCTGGGTACCGAAATTATTCTCGGTTCCATCAATGATGCAGCCTTCGGTCCAACCGTCATGTTCGGTCTGGGCGGTATCTTCGTCGAAGTCCTCAAAGATGTCACTTTCCGTGTAGCCCCGGTCTCCAAGGCTCAGGGTATGAAGATGCAGGAAGAAATTCGTGCCGCGAAGATTCTTGCCGGTGCACGTGGTGAAGCTCCGCGCGATCGCGAAGCCATGGCTGAAACCATCGCCAAATACTCCCAGATGATTTGGGATCTGCGCGATGAGGTCAAGGAATCCGACGCCAACCCGGTCATGCTCTACGAACAGGGCAAGGGCCTGAAGGTCGTCGACGCCCGCATCATCCTCAAGGCGAAATAGAATTTTCATTAAATTGACAATCAGGGACAATGCTTCGGTGTTGTCCCTTTTTTTGTTTGTTAAATGCATAGTAAATGTCTGGACAATTATTACAATAAATGTCAAACATCATAATTGACGCCTGTAAAAATATCTTGTAAAATTGTTTATACAATAAACCATTCGAAAAATGGTCTCTGTAAAACCTGACAAAGGAGAAATTATGAAGAAGTCTGTTGTAGTACTTTGTTTGCTCATGGCGCTTTTCATGGCCATGACCGCGTATGCTTCGCAGGACACCATCACCATTGGTGTTGCGAACGATATTACCACGCTGGATCCGCAGGCCTCCAACACGGATGCCAACATGATGGCTTTCACGCTCACGCATGAGACCCTGGTGCAGATCGACCCGGAAACCGGCGATATCATCCCGGGGCTGGCGGATTCCTGGGAAGTCAGTGAAGACGGAAAAACCTTCACCTTCCATATTCCGGATGGAGTACTCTTCACCGATGGCACTCCCTGCACGGCCGGTGATGTGGTGTTCACCTATACCATTGCCAAAGATTCCTCCTTTGCCAATGCAAAGGTCAGCGATATCGTCGATATCCAGGCTCCGGATGATAATACCGTTGTTATCACCCTTTCCCGCGCGAACCAGGAATTCCTGCTGCTGATGGCGCACCGCGGTATGTCCATCATGTCCGAGAAACTGGTCACCGCTGACAAGACCGAAGGTCCGTGGGTCGGTACCGGTATGTTCTCTGTGGAAAACTGGGTCCCCGGGGACTATATCTCCTTCGTCCGCAATGAAAACTATCGCGGCGGTGCAGCTCCCACCCGCCGGATCGTCTTCAAGCTCTTCAAAGAAGCTTCTACCCGCCTGATCGCCCTGCAGACCGGTGAAATCGACGTCTGTGTCGATCCTGCCAGCACCGACCTTAACTACATCAAGGAAGACAGCAACCTGAAACTCGTCCAGGTTCCGAATGTGGTTATGATCTACATCGCCATGCAGAATGAAAAACCGGGCCTTGACAACGTTCATGTCCGTAAAGCTATCGCCTACGCTTCCAATAAGGAAGACATGATCTTCGCTGCCCTGAATGATGAAGGCACCGTCCATAACAACTATATCAATGCCGGTCAGTTCGGTCTGAATCCGGATATCCATGTTTATGAATATGATCTGGACAAGGCTGCGGAAGAACTGGAACTCTCCGGTTACAAGCCGGGTGACCTGAACTTCAAGGTCATGGTCGACAAGGAATTCAAGAAGACAGCCGCTCTGATCCTCCAGGAAGACCTGGATACTATCGGTATCGGGCTTGAACTGGAAGAGCTGGAAACCGCCGCGCTGAAGGGCCGGCTGAACGATGCCGCTCTGGACTATGAGCTCTGCCTGTATCAGTGGACAGATGCTGACGGTACCGATTTCACCGTCCGCAACATGTATGGTTCCTTCGAACAGGAAGACGGAACACTCAAGAAGAATGGCTCCAACCGTGCCAACCTCAAGGATCCGGTGCTCAACGCGATGATCGATGAGGCCCTGGTCGAGATCGATCCTGCGAAACGCGAACAGGAATATTTTGAAATCGAAAATTACCTCGATGAGATCGTCCCGATCGTCCCGCTGTGGACATCCTACGTCAACATTGGTACCAAAGCCGGTGTGGAAGGCGCTGTCTGGATGCCGACTGCGAAACATGATTATCGTCTGATCCAGATCCCGTAATTTGTTTGACTTTTTTCTTACCGGGCAGTATGCCTATGGGCATATTGCCCGGTTTTTCTGATAGAAAGCAGGGAATTCATGTGGCGATATATTCTTAAACGTTTATTAATGCTGATTCCCGTTCTGCTCGCGGTGGCTTTTGTTATTTACGCGATCATGAATGTCGCTGAAGGTGACCCTGTTTATTCCGTGGCAGGTGCTGACGCCACGGAAGAACAGCTTGCTGCACTGCGGGAGGAAATGGGCCTGAACGGCTCTTTGATTGAACGGTATTTCCGTTATATCGGAAATTTGCTGAAGGGCGACCTGGGTGTTTCTTATGTCTCGAAACAGGACGTGATGAAGATTTATCTCCAGCGTCTTCCGAACACATTAAAACTTGCCTCAATGACAATGATTTTTGCAACGCTCATTGCTTTGCCATTGGGTATTATCGCAGCAGTCAACCAGAACTCCTGGATCGATACAGTTTCCATGGTGCTGGCTCTGATCGGGCTTTCCATGCCGAACTTCTGGCTGGGACTGCTGCTGATCATTTTGTTCTCGCTGAAGCTGGGCTGGTTCCCGTCCGGCGGGAATGAAGGTTTCAAAAGCATCATCCTGCCGGCATTCACAGTCGGTGCCGGCCTGGCAGCTCTGCTTTGCCGGCGCGACCCCGGGTGAGACCATCGATACGAGCGGCCGGTACATGGTT
>CAYWGX010000297.1:0-2784 GCA_964457635.1 uncultured Leptolinea sp. | reverse complement strand
TGATTTCAAGGTGCCGTTTGATAACAATCAAGCAGAACGTGACCTTCAAAATGGTAACTGTTCAGAACCCGGTGACGCAACACACGTTCCAGCCGTTTTGAGCAGCTTCGCAGCAGCAAAACAGCAGGCCCGGTGTGCTTCGTTCTTAATAGTCGCGGTTTTTTGCTCAAGAATCTAACAAAGCAGTTCGATCAAATAACAGGAGGTCATACCATGTCACTGCAGTCTCTTCTCTTACACGTTATCCGCTTCCTGACAGGAGCGGTTCTGGTCCTTGGTTCCGCTTTCATCGGGGTCAGCGCAGAGGATGGACCTGTCCCCGGACAGGAACTGCTGAGAAACGGAGACTTCAGCGATGAACTCAGGTTCAATCTTTACACGGAGAGCGGCGGCAGCGCTGTCCTCAGTATCGAAGACGGAGAATTACAGGTCGATGTCAGCAAAATCGGACGCGTCGGACACGCCATTCAGCCGTATTATGACGGATTCCGCCTCTATGAAGGGGTTGAATATTTGCTGGCGTTTGATGCTTATGCTTCGGTACCGCGTGAGTTTTATATTCGCATCCAGCTCAATGGCGGCGATTATCACGCGTACTTTGAAAACCTGATTTCCGTAACGGAAGAGAAACAGCGTTTCAATCTCCCCTTTGTCATGAAAGAAACATCGGATCCGGCCCCACGGCTTTGCGTCAACATGGGCTTTGTCGATACGATGCAGAATGCTGGTGCGAAACCCGAAGAAATCCCGCATCACGTGGTACGTTTCGACAATTTCTCGCTCACCGTGCAGGATGTCTCCGGCATGGTCACGGACGGTGAAGCGTCAAAAATCAGTCCGATCCGGATCGATCAGATTGGCTATCTGCCGGATGCCATCAAAACGGCTGTTATCGCTGATCTTGACGCGGATTCCTTCAAAGTTGTGAGAAGTCCCCACGGAGGAACCGTTTTTGAAGGAACGCTCTCCGGACCGACAGAAAATGCTTACTCCGGGGAGATGGTCCGGATCGCGGATTTCACGGACCTGAAGATGGTGGGCAAATACAAGATCATTACATCGGACGGGACAGAATCCTCCGAATTCACGGTCAGCAGACAGGCTTATGACAAGCTGCTTCGGGAAACGATGCGCATGTTTTATCTGCAGCGCTGCGGAACAGAACTGAACCAGGCTCATGCCGGCATTTATGCCCACCCGGTCTGCCACAGTGATCTTGCCGTCATTTACGGTACTGACCAAAAGATCGATGTCAGCGGCGGCTGGCACGATGCCGGGGATTACGGGCGCTATGTCGTTTCAGGCGCAAAGGCAGCAGCTGATCTGCTGCTGAGCTATGAGATGAATAACACGTTGATCGACAACATCGGGATCCCGGAAAGCGGAGACGGAACGGATGACCGGCTGCAGGAAGCGCGCTACGAACTGGACTGGATGCTCAAAATGCAGGCAGACAACGGAGGCGTTTACCACAAGGTGAGCGGTTACAATTTTCCGGGTTTTGTCAAACCACAGGAAGAGACGGACGTGCTGGTGGTGTCCCCAATATCCAACACGGCAACGGGTGATTTCGCCGGCGTTCTGGCGCTGGGAGCCCGAATATTCGCAGGATCCGGCTTTGACGAACTTGCCGGTCTGTCAGAAGCCTATATCGAGGCAGCTGAACGTGCCTGGTCGTATCTCGAAGAACACCGGGACGAACCCGGTTTCAGCAACCCGCCGGAGATCGTGACAGGAGAATATCCGGACGGGATAGCCGGTGATGAACGATTCTGGGCTGCAGCTGAACTCGCCCGGACCACGGGGAAGGAGCTCTACCGGAATGCCGCGGCTGATTTGCTGGGCTCCGGAGAAGTCACTGACGAACTCGGCTGGGTCGAGATGGGCGGCTATGGTCTCTATGCCCTGCTGAGCGATCCAACACTTTCCGAAACGGACAGCACCCGGATGGCGGCAAAGGCGCTGCTCGCCAATACGGTTCAGCAGATCTCGTCCGTTACAGACACGAACGCCTATAGCATCAACCGGACCGGTCAATTTGAATGGGGATCAAACATGGGGATCGCTAATGACGGCGTCATTTTGATGATGGGCGCTGAAATTTTGGGTGATGAGTCGCTTCGTGCGAAGGCCGCCCGGCAGCTGGATTATCTGCTCGGAGAAAATGCCGCGGGATACTGTTTTGTCACCGGACTTGGCGAAAAGAGCCCCGTCCACCCGCACCACAGACCTTCTACGGCATTCGGCGCTCCCATGCCCGGCATGCTGGTGGGAGGACCGGACAGCAGCCTCGAAGATCCCTATGCACAAAATGTCCTTGCCGGCTGCTTCCCCGCGAAATGCTATGCCGACAGCGATCAGAGCTATTCCACAAACGAGGTCTGCGTCTACTGGAACTCCCCGCTGATCCTCCTGATCAGCGCCCTGACGGCATGATCTCTCGGGGAGTTTCTTACCTCTTATCGGTGATGTCTCGTTATAGCATTCTCTGCAAGAAACTTCTCCTCTACGAACGCCAGAAGAAGTTGATCCGGACTCTGAACATCATGGAACTGGAATAAAATGAATGAAATAGATGAACTTATTCTCAAAGGAATAGCATCCCTCCGCAAATGTTTCTCACCGGATCATCGGAAAGGATCAATACCAATCATGTTTTTCTCCCCGGTCCAGAGAGTTGATCATCTGCATTTCTTCATCACTCAGTTCAAAACCGAATAAATCGAGATTGTAACTATTCAGAACCCCTGATAGGGTAAATAAAATAATAATGAACTTTGACAA
>CAYWGX010000296.1:0-2822 GCA_964457635.1 uncultured Leptolinea sp. | reverse complement strand
ATACCTGGGGATCGGGTCATATCAATTCGATTTTCGGAATTCTGAAGGATATGACAAATCTTTACATCAAAATCGCCTACGGAGCCATGGTCCTGGTGTTCGTTGTCGGGACTGTGAAGTCCGGTCTCGGAGCGCAGGCGGCGCAGACTTTGAACCTTCCGAAAAAGGTTTCAAATGAGATCGCCAACTTCGCATTGGGTATTGCCGTGTTTGTCTTCGGCGTGCTTTCCTATCCGATCGCCGAAAAGATCATCAACACGGTGATCGGATCTGCCGGCACCGGAAGTGTCACCGGACTGCATCTGGATCTTTGATTCAGGAGATCATCATGAGAAGAAAATGTCTTGTTTTCATCATTCTTATTCTTTCGGTACTGATCCCGGAAGTCTGTCAGGCTGTCTCCAATTACGATCAGGACCGTGCTGCCAGGATCCTGTCAAAGGTAAACGAAAACATTCCCGGAACAATGGCCTCATCCGCGGAAGATGCCGCGGGCGATCAGGACAGTGGCGATAATCCCGGTGAAGAGTCCGGTCTTCCCGGCGGCGGCACGCTGTACGTGGAAGTGGATATCGATTTTCCCTGGCGGAATCTGAAAAGCGCTCTGGTCCAGACAGCCAAATACCTGACAGCCCAGGCCAAAGGAGAACCCGAAGGCACCGGCGGCGGAACCGATGAGTCTTCCCAGCCTCGATCAAAAAGAATGGTCATATACAATGGCGCCCCAAAATATACCGGAGGTGTTCCTGAGGATGAAGCCGGTCAGGAAAATCCTGCCGCGGAGACTCCGGAACCGGACAGCCGGGATACTGAATCTGGCGCGGATGACGACCAACAGGAGACATATACCTCCGGATCCGGGAATTCCTATGTCTCCTGGGTGGATGCCATGATGGATACCTCCAAATACTTCACAGCACAGACTGTGTTTGGAGGAAACGCCAATGAGAATGATTTCTACCGGCTTACAGGAAGCGGCAGAGGCAGCGGTGAGGAAGATCTTCCGCCGTATACGGGAGGCGGTGTCCATGAATATGATCCCGGGAGCGGATACTCCGATGACGACCTGGTCTACTATTTCAGCGATATGAGAGATATTTTCGATGACAGCGAGTTTGACTTCACCGGCATGAGCACGGATTATATCTGGCATATGAGCCTTGCCGATATACGTGAAGGAGTAAATGATGGATATGTCATCGAAATAGGTGATCCGAAAAAGCCCTATGCATGGCGTACTGTTGAAACGGACTGGTTCGGTAACATCAAGTATGTTGACCGGCCGGTTATCGAGTTGGCGAATGATACCGTAACTTCTTTCCCATCCCGTGAGTATATGGGCTTCGGCAGAAAAAACACAGATGAAGAGATCGACGATATCATCGAAGACATTGACAGTAAGATCGATGACGGTTGGGCGGTCCAATCTGTTTCCGATGAGGAACTGGCCGAAGGTCTGAGAAAAGGGACAATCAAATATGTGGGGGACGGCAGCAGCAGTTGTCTCTATATGGATACCACAAGCGGCACATGCGTCGTGGATTCGCGGGATCCCGGAACGCTTGGGATCATCAGCATCGCGAACAACGCCCTGCTTGGAATCGTAGACAGACTGTATAAGCCGACTGAAGAGACTGTGCAGATCATGAACCGGGGATTTGATATTACCCGGAAACTGGCTGTCGCCCTGGTTCCGCTGGTGATCCTGCTGTCCATTGCTTCCGCGATGAGGGCCGGCGCGAGTTCCGTTACCGGTATCGCTGAGGCGAGATCCATGGCAATCAACCTGCTTTTCTGCATCGGGCTTGCCTTCTCCAGCCGCTGGCTGCTCGGAAAAATCGCGGCAATTTCCTACAGTATCGCCTCCGAGATCGGGAAAGGGGCGATCCTGTTCTCGGACAGCATGCTGACTTCCCTGACTTTCGGCTCCGCGATCCTGATCATGCTGTTCACGTTCGTATTCATTTTCATCATCATCGCGCTGCTCATCGAGTTCTATCTGGCCGCGATGTCGCTTCAGGTTATGTACGCACTGCTTGCCGCGCTGGGCCCGATTTTCATTGTTCTGTCCGCTTTCAAACCGCTGGAATGGCTGAGAGGACAGTGGCTGAAAATGCTGCTGCAGGCAGTAGTTCTTGCTCCGGCAAATGCTCTGATTATCAACCTCCTGAATCATGTCTCATGGGATGGCGGTGCATCCGGCGTTCTTCTTGCCAGCGCCATGTATATCGGCTGTGCGTCGATCCTGATTGCCATCAACAGTTCTGTTGCCAAACAGATGCTGAACAGTGCTGCAATGGTAGCGTCAAAAAGCGCTGATTTCGTAAGAGGCGGTTTTACCGGTGCGGGCGGATTGAATCTGGCCGGGTTTGCAGCGGCAGGCGGATTCGGTGCTTTGGGTACCGCAGTCTCGCATGGCAATGCAGGCGGATCCACAACTGAAAATGGGACAGGAGGACAGGGTCCCGCCGGTATGAAAACAGGAACTTCCGGCTCATCTCCTTCCGGGACTCCAACAGGCGGCGTTCCCGGAAGCTCTATGGGAGGACAGTCTAAACCCGTAAATCCGGGGGCTTCCAGACCAGCGGGACGAGATTCCGGCCAGAACCTTTTCTCCACACTTCTGGCCGGGACAAGGCTGGGCGGAGGTGTTGCTGCCGCGAACAGACTGAAGATGTACAACGAGAGAAAAGGCTATGTAAAATCGACGGTCACCAGTGAGACGGATGATGAAAACGCTCTAGAAAGATCTTTCTTCAAAAAATATAACAACTCCGTGGATGTCTCAGATATTCACGCGATTGAAGAGCGGATCCGCAAAC
>CAYWGX010000295.1:0-2827 GCA_964457635.1 uncultured Leptolinea sp. | reverse complement strand
GTCCGCATCACTGATTTCGGCGCTTTTGTCGAGATCCTGCCGAACGTTGACGGTATGGTCCACATCTCCCAGCTGGACAGCGAGCGTGTTAACGCCGTTGAAGATCTGGTGAGCCTCGGCGATGAACTGACCGTGATGGTGACCGGTATTGAAAACGGCAAGGTCCGCCTATCCCGCCAGGCTGTCCTCGAAGGATGGACACTGGAAGAAGCCCAGGCTGCTGACAGCAAAAAGGGCGGAGCCTCCGGCGGTTCCAAGGGCGGAAACGGCGGAAACCGCCGCAGTGAAAACCGCGACCGCGGTAACGGCGGCGATCGCCGGAATGGCGGTAATCGCAATAACAACAGACGCTGATTTGCTTTATTGAACGAACTGAAAACTGCTGTGGGATGTCTCACGGCAGTTTTTTTGTATGACGGCAGTTTTCACCGCGGGTGCTATTTTCATGTATAATTAATCTAAGCATGCGGTCATGGCATGCCGGCATTACAATTATCAAAAAAAGGATGGTCAAAGACATATGAATTGGAAGAATCTTGATTCAATCGCAGCCTATGAGAGCCTTCTTGCGCTCAAAGGGCATGTAAACCTTCAGGAAGCCATGTCCGGCGAGAGCGGGGCAGAGCGAGTCAGGAAGTACCGTGTTCCCATGGCCGCGGGTCTGACCTATCATTATGCAGCCAAACAGGTGGACGGAGAAGTCCTTCATGCTCTGCAGGCACTGGCCGACCAGACTGAACTGACACAGAAATATGAAGAGCTTTATAACGGTGCAGTCATCAACACCGGGGAAAAGCGCCTGGTTCTGCATCAGCTGACCCGCGGGCAGCTGGGTAAAGCCGTTGTTGCCGACGGTGTGGACAAACGTGCCTTCTACAGCGGCGAACAGAAAAAGGCAGCGGACTTTGCTAACAAAGTCCATGCCGGTGAGATCACCAACGAAAAGGGCGAAAGCTTCACCACCGCTGTCCAAATCGGTATCGGCGGCAGCGACCTGGGGCCCCGCGCCATGTACCTGGCATTGGAAAACTGGGCAAAGGCCACCGGAAACTTCCACATGGAAGCGCGCTTTATCTCTAACGTGGACCCGGACGATGCGGCCTCTGTACTGAACAGCATCGATCTCTCCCGCTCCCTGTTCGTGCTGGTTTCCAAATCCGGCACCACGCTGGAAACCCTGACCAACGAATCCTTCGTGAAGGACGCACTGACAAAAGCCGGACTGGATCCCTCCAAACACATGGTGGCTGTAACCAGTGAGACCTCCCCGCTGGCAGGCAATCCGGACTATCTGGCAGCCTTCTTCATGGATGATTATATCGGCGGCCGCTACTCCTCCACCTCCTGCGTGGGCGGTGCGATCCTCTCCCTGGCCTTCGGTCCGGAAGTCTTTGCCCGCTTCCTGGCAGGCGCTGCCGAAGAAGATAAACTCGCGAAAAATCCGGATATCCTGCAGAACCCGGACATGCTGGACGCCCTCATCGGGGTCTACGAACGCAACGTACAGGGCTATCCTGCCACCGCGGTCCTGCCCTATTCCCAGGCGCTCAACCGCTTCCCGGCTCATCTGCAGCAGCTGGATATGGAATCCAACGGCAAATCTGTCAACCGCTTCGGTGAACCCGTAAATTATGTGACCGGTCCGATCATCTTCGGCGAACCCGGTACCAACGGACAGCATTCCTTCTACCAGCTCCTGCACCAGGGCACCGATATCGTCCCGCTGCAGTTTGTGGGATTCAAAAAGAACCAGACCGGCATGGATGTGCAGATCCAGGGCAGCTCCTCTCAGCAGAAGCTGGGTGCCAATGTGGCCGCGCAGATCATGGCCTTTGCCTGCGGGAAGAGCGATGAAAACCGCAATAAGAATTTCGACGGCGGACGTCCCTCTTCCATCGTGATCGGTGAGCAGCTGACACCGGAAGCCCTCGGTGCACTGCTGGCACATTTTGAGAACAAGGTCATGTTCCAGGGCTTTGTCTGGAACCTGAACAGCTTCGACCAGGAAGGTGTCCAGCTGGGTAAGGTACTGGCGAAACGCGTCCTGGCTCATGATACCGAAGGCGCGCTGAAAGAATTCAGCGATCTGCTGGAGATTTAAAATTTAAAACAAGAGAAGGACATTCCCGCGCATCGCGCGGGAATGTCCTTCTCTTTATTATATTTACTTCACAAACGGGTTTTCAGAGGGATAGAGCATACCCTTTGGCTGGTTGAAGGCGATGTCCTGCACGCCGAAGTAGCGGAAGACCTCATAGAGGCTCTGACCGCAGTGAGCGAAGGCGACTGCACCGTGATGCGGGTAGCGCTTCTGGATCAGGACATGGCGGTAGAAGCGGCCCATCTCCGGGATCGCGAACACGCCGATGCCGCCGAAGCTGCCGGTAGCCACCGGGAGCACTTCACCTTCCGCGATGTAGGAGCGCAGGTCACCGTTGGAGTCGCACTGTAGGCGATAGAAGGTGATTTGGGAGGCCGCAATATCGCCCTCGAGCGTGCCGCGGGTGAAATCGGGTTCTCCGCCGTTTTCCAGCAGCCGGTTCTGGATCAGCTGATACTTGATGGCCCGGTCTGCGCACATCTTGCAGGACGGGGTGTTGCCGCAGTGGAAGCCCATGAAAGTATCGGTGAGAACGTAGGGGAATTTGCCGGCGATTTCTGCATCGAAGAGCTGTTTCGGTACGCTGTTGTTGATGTCCAAAATCGTTACGGCGTCGTTGCTCACGCAGGAACCGATATATTCGGAAAGCGTGCCGTAGATATCAACTTCGCAGCCCACCGGAATGCCGCGGGAAGCCAGGCGGGAGTTGACGTAGCAGGGTTCGAA
>CAYWGX010000294.1:0-2847 GCA_964457635.1 uncultured Leptolinea sp. | reverse complement strand
GATTTCTGATTTCTTATTTCTGATTTCTCTACACGCTCATGCTCCGTTTGCCGGTAAGTTTGAAGAACAGCAGCATAGAGAGAACCGAAGTAACAGTCAGGACCGTCGAGTAAGCCGCAGCATTCCCGAAGCAGTCGCGGATCACTTCCGTATAAACGGAAACCGTCAGCGTCTGAGTACTTGCACGGTAGAGCATGATCGATGACGACAGTTCACTGATCACCGTGACCCAGCTCATGATGGCACCGGAGATCACACCCGGCATCATCATCGGCAGGGTGACATCCCAGAAGGCCTTCACCTCACCGGACCCCAGGGAGATCGCGGCCTCTTCAATGGAGGGACTGATCTGACTGATGATCGCCGTACTGGAACGGATGGTATAGGGCATCCGACGGACCGTCAGTGCGATGATAATGATAGCAGCCGTACCGGTCAGCGCCAGCGGTGCCTTGGCAAAGGCATAAAGGAAGCAGATACCAAGCACGGACCCCGGAATAATATAAGGGAGCATCGTCAGCGTGTCCACCGTCTCAGTGATCACGGATTTCCGCCGCACCGCGAGGTAAGCGATCAGCACACCGAAGGTGATCACCAGCACAATGGCACACAGCCCAAAGAGATAGGTGTTCGGGATCACCAGCGGATTCTTCGAGAAGATCGTCCTGTAGTTCACCAGGGAAAACTCGTTGGTGAAAATGCCCGGCGTTGATTCCTTCAGGAAGGAGGTCACGATCACCGTCAGCTGAGGGAGCATGGCCAGCAGCACCACCAGATAGACAAACAAATGGCAGAGAATGTTCGGCAGGGTGCGCAGGCTCCTCGGCTGCATGGGTTTGAGCGCCGACATGGAGTAGGAATGCCGGGCCGCGATCCAGCGCTGCAGGAAGAAGAAGATCAATGTGATCAGCATGATGATCACGCAGAGGGCCGCCGCAAAGTTAGAGTCGTTGGTCACCTCACCCATGAACTGATTGTAAAGCACCACCGGGTACGTCCGGTAGCCTTCACCGATGAGCATCGGGGTACCGAAATCGGAAAAGACCCGCATGAACACCAGCAGCGAAGAAGCCAGTACCGTCGGCAGCACCAGCGGCAGGATGATGCCCGTGACCCGCTGGAAGTTGTTGGCGCCCAGGCTTTCCGCAGCTTCGTTCAGGGAATTATCCAGGTTCTCCAGTGCCCCGGAGACATACATGTAAACCAGCGGGAAGGATTGGAGCGAAAAGACCAGCACGATACCCCAAAAGCCATAGATCCCTTCAAACTGCGTATGGAACACATTGTTGATGGCTTTGGTGAACAAGCCTTTCCGTCCCAGCAGCTGGATCCAGGAATAAGCACCGATGAACGGAGGGGAAAGATAACTCAGCACGATAGCGATGTTCAGCGCGCTGCTGCCCCTGATTTTGTACTGCTTGATGATATAGGCCATCACCAGCCCCAGAAACGCACAGATCAGCGTCACAACGGTCGTGACCTTGAAGGAATTCAGCAGTGTATTCGTATAGTATTTCCGCGAAAAGAAGCGGGTGAAATTTTCAAAGGTAATTGCACCCGTCCCGGGGTTCAGCACACTTTTATACAGGACCAGCGCCAGCGGATAGACGACAAAAATCAGGAACAGCGCCAATATCGCCAGAGCCAGAAAGGTCCAGATCGGAGAATGTTTTTTATCCTGCATGGCTACGCTCCTTCCGGAATCAGCGTATCTTTCGTCTTCCTGTCAAACACATTGATTTTTTCCGGCACAACGTTCAGCGAGACCTTCTGCCCGTCCGGCAGGATATCGCTCAGGTCACTGGGCACCACGATCTCCACTTCCTGACCGTTTTCGAGGGTCGCGAAATAGTGCAGGGTCATACCGAGGAACACAGATGAATTGATGGTTGCCGGGATTCCGGGTTCGCTGCTCTTTTTGATGACGAATTCTTCCGGACGGATCGCTGCTCTGACTTCAGAACCGGCATTTTCGGAAAGCTTGAGCGGAACACGATAAAAACTGCCAAAATCGATCACGCCGTCCCTGTAAGAGGCATCGATAAAATTGGAAAGCCCGATGAACCCGGAAACAAATTCATTTGCCGGCCGCTGGTAGATATACTTCGGCGTACCGATCTGCTGGATCACGCCGTTATACATCACAGCGATGCGGTCGGAGATCGCCAGAGCCTCTTCCTGGTCGTGGGTGACATAGACAGTGGTGATGCCGACTTCATGCTGAATGCGTTTGATCACGTTGCGCATTTCCACCCGCAGCTTGGCATCCAGGTTGGAGAGCGGTTCATCCATCAGCAGCACATCCGGTTCAATGACGATGGCACGGGCCAGTGCGACCCGCTGCTGCTGACCGCCGGAAAGCTGAGCCGGCATACGATTGGCGTACTGGTCAATTTTCACCAGCCGCAGGATCTCATCGACTTTCTCATATCGCTCATTTTTTCCGACACCGCGGTTTTTCAGCCCATATCCCACGTTATCACGCACATTCATGTGCGGGAAGACCGCATAATTCTGGAATACCATCCCCATGTTGCGTTTGTTGGTCGGGATGTCATTGACCCGCTTGCCATCCACACGGATCTCACCGGCTTCGATGGAGTTGAAGCCGATGATCATACGCAGCAGGGTCGTTTTCCCGCAGCCGGAAGGCCCCAAAAGGGTGAAAAACTCTCCCGGGTTGATCGTCGCCGAGAGCCCTTCGATCACAACCGTATTCTGGTAGGCTTTCGTTACATTGTCGATTTCAATAGAAACACCCATAAATATCCTCGTTGGTAGTTAGGGAAACTCTGATTAATGTGCCATTGGGGACGGTTCCTTCCGTCTCCATGCCTGCACCGCAAG
>CAYWGX010000293.1:0-2895 GCA_964457635.1 uncultured Leptolinea sp. | reverse complement strand
GCCTGCCCCGTAAGGTGCGGGCTTCGCCCGGTCGATTCGGGGCAGGAGCTTCGCTGCGCTCGCCCCCTCGTGCTTCGACCTCGTTGTGCTTCGTTGCAAGGTGGGGTTAGCTACTCAGTTCAGATTCTTTATTTTGGCAGGTGAGCCCTAATGGCACGGTAATGCAGTCTTCGGGTGCTTCGTCCCCATGTGCGTCTCCTTCTCTGCAAAAGAATAATTTCATGCATTATTTGTTTTTTGTATGAAATTGACTGAATTTTTCATTGACTTTGTGAAAACTCCCGCTACAATCAATTTAATAATGGATTAATGTTGCCGTTTGACGGCAGAATGGAAAAGTATCATGAACATTGATGAATTGATGGCTCCCGGCAAACACCCCATTCGTGTTGCCCAGTTCGGAACCGGTAACTTCCTTCGAGCTTTTGCCGACTATATGATCGACGAGGCAAATGAAAAAGGCTGCTTTGACGGTGATGTGGTGATGGTCAAGCAGGTTCCCGGAAAAGGCTCTGACCGCCTGGCTGCACAGGGTGGGCAATATCACGTGATCCTGCAGGGCAAGCAGGACGGGAAGATCGTTGACGAGGTCCGCGTCATCACCTCCGTGCGCGGGACGGTGAACCCTTATACCGACTACGATGCCTATCTGGCACTGGCCCGTCTCGATACCCTGCGCTATGTGATCTCCAACACCACGGAAGCCGGGATCGTTTATGACGAAAACGACAAATTTGATTCTCTTCCGGCTGCCAGTTATCCGGGACGTCTGGTGCAGTTCCTTTATGAACGCTGGAAGGCTTTCAAGGGTGATCCCGAAAAGGGGCTGATCATCCTGCCGGTGGAGCTGATCGAAGACAACGGCAAGGTCCTCAAAGAATGTTGCCTGAAGCTCATCGACCTGTGGGAACTGGATGCGGCTTTCAAAGCCTGGGTCGAAGAGGCCAACGTGTTCACTTCCACCCTGGTGGACCGCATTGTCTCCGGCAAGTCCGACGCGATGACGGAAAAATTCCCGGATGACAGCATGTATGTGGTGGCGGAGCCCTTTGGGCTGTGGATCATCGCCAGTGACAAAGATATCTCCGCCGAGTTCCCGCTGGACAAAGCCGGCATGCCGCTGGTCTTCACCGATGACCTGAAGCCTTTCCGGGAACGCAAGGTGCGGGTGCTGAACGGCACGCATACGGCGATGGCGATGATCAGCTATCTCTGCGGTGTGGATATCGTCGCGGATGCCATGGCGGATGAACTCCTGCGGAAATATATCGATCAGGTCAGCTACAATGAGCTGGCGCCCGCTGTCCCGCAGCCGGTCGAAGAGACACGTGAATTCGCCGATGAGGTGATGGAACGCTTTGAGAATCCCTTCCTGAATCACAAGCTGCTGGATATTTCCCTGAATTCTGTTTCCAAGTGGCGTGCCCGGGACCTGCCGACGGTCAGCGATACGCTGGCTGCGGGGAAGACCCCGCGGGTGCTGGTCTTCTCGCTGGCGGCACTGCTGGCCTTTGACACCATCGCTGCGGATCAAGACGGTCAGTATTGCGGCAAGCGTACGGACGGCAGCCTTTATCCCATCCGGGAAGACCGCAAGGTGGTCGAGACGGTACAGGTGCAGAGCCTTGAGGATGTGAAGCGTGTGCTTGCGGATGAAAGCCTGTGGGGAGCCGACCTGAGCCCGCTGAGTGAACAGGTTTACGCCGATCTGTGCGCGATCCGCAAGGATCCCCGCGGGGCGGTAGCTGATTTGCTTAGTGAATAATGAATAGTGAATAGTGAATAGCTGCGGAGTCGCTTCGCGACTTTAAGATAATCGGAATTGTCACGATAATCTTTTTTAGTTGAAGAATTGTGAATTGTTATGAAAAGTTTTATTAAGATTCATGAAAATGATAATGTGGCAGTCGCCCTTCAGGAAATTCCCGCCGGAACCCCGGTCGATCTGGAAGGTATTTCCGTAACTGCGATAGAAGAGATCCCTGCCGGGCACAAGATCGCGCTGACGGACATACCCGAAGGCGTGAACATCATCAAATACGGCTTCCCGATCGGTCATGCGAAGGCAGACATCAAAGCCGGGGAGCATGTGCATACCCATAATGTGAAATCCAATCTTTCGGGGCTGAAGGAGTACAGCTATCATCCGGTGGCCGGCAGCGACCGGGTGGAGGATGCGCAGACCTTCATGGGTTATGTGCGTCCGGACGGCAGTGTCGGGATCCGCAATGAAGTCTGGATCATTCCGACGGTGGGCTGCGTCAACGGGATCGCTGAGGCGATCGAAGCGGAATGCGCGAAGGTGATGCCGGAGGGAGTGGAACGGGTCTGCGCCTATACCCATCCCTATGGCTGTTCCCAGCTGGGCGGGGATCATCTGATGACACAGAAGGCCCTCTGCGGGCTGATCCGCCATCCGAATGCCGGTGCTGTGCTGGTTTTGGGTCTGGGCTGCGAAAACAACCAAATCGATGACCTGAAACAGGTGCTGGGGGAATATGACCCGGAGCGGGTGAAGTTCCTGGTCTGCCAGCAGGTTGCCGATGAGATCGCCGAAGGTATCAAGATCGTCAAAGGGCTGATGGACTATGCGGCCGGTTTCAAACGGGAGCCGGTCTCCACTTCCAAATTGATCGTCGGGCTGAAGTGCGGCGGTTCGGATGGGTTCTCCGGGATCACTGCCAACCCGCTGCTGGGCTCCTTTGCGGAAAAGCTCTCCGCACAGGGCGGTGCGGTGATGCTGACGGAAGTACCGGAGATGTTCGGTGCGGAAACCATGCTGATGGATCGTGCTGAAAACGAAGAAGTCTTTGAGAAGACCGTTTCCCTGATCAATGATTTCAAGGAATATTTCATGCGCTACGGCGAGAAGATCAACGACAATCCCTCGCCGGG
>CAYWGX010000292.1:0-2911 GCA_964457635.1 uncultured Leptolinea sp. | reverse complement strand
GCTGCCGTCAACAACGGTTCCGCTGCCATGGCAGTCGGCTGGCCGGGCTGGGGCGCCACCAACTACACCGTCATCCCGACAAAGGTTAGCGACGATTCTGAAGAACAGTACACCTCCATTTATGGCTGCTGGTTCCTCGGTATGGCTGAAAACTCTGCCAAGAAAGATCTTGCTCTGAAGTTCCTGGAATACGCAATGGATCCGGAAGTCCAGCTGGCGACCGTTGCTGATGGCGGCGTACCGTGCCGTGAATCCAGCCTGCTCGCTGAATCCACTCTCGAGATCAAACCGAACCTGGCCACTGTTTACGGTGCTCTTTCCACCGGTACCTATCGCCCGGCTGTCGGTTTCTACACCGATCTGGTCAACACCTTCGGCCCGTACCTCGACAGCGCTGTCATGGGCACCATGAGTGTCGATGATGCACTGGCCCAGGGTCAGGCTGCCTGCGAAGCTCTGCTTCCGTAAGTTTCATAATAAATACGAGGGAAGGTTCCGAACGGGACCTTCCCTCGTGGATCTGTAAGACCGCAGTAAAAAATAAACAAAAATCGGAGAACTTTATGAACGCCAGTATAACGAAAAATAAAAACCAGAACTTTGATCAGGATAAAGCATTCCCGCATATTTTGATGTCTCCGACGATCATCATTATGCTTGCGCTGACAGTTTATCCGCTGCTGTTTACGGTTTATTACAGTTTTACAGATTATAACCTGCTGAAGAGCCGGAAAAACGGTGTCAATTTTATCGGCTTGCAGAATTATGTCAAGCTTTTCCAGAATCCGATTTTCCGGACTGCGATCCTGAACACAGTCAAGTTTACGATCTGCGCGGTGCTGCTGGAAACGATCATCGGGCTGCTGATCGCCCTGTTTGTCAACAGTCTCCATCGCGGGCAGAAAGTGATGCGGACGCTTTTGCTGCTGCCATATCTGCTTCCGACAGTTACCGTAGCCCTGGCCTGGCGTATGTTGCTTTCCAGCAATTACGGCCCGGTAATGCAGTGGCTGGTGAATCTTGGCTTCACAAACCTGGCAAACTATAACGTGTTCTTCCATGTGGAGACAGCATTCTGGGCGGTCTTGGCAATCGACGTCTGGCAGAGTTCGCCTTTTGTCTTCCTGCTGTGTTATGCCTCTCTGCAGGGCGTACCGACCCAGCAGTACGAAGCAGCAGAGCTTGACGGAGCCAACATTTTCCAGAAGTTCTGGTATGTTACGGTCCCGAACATTAAAAGCGGGATCTTCCTCTGCCTGCTGCTCCGTACGATCGACTCCTTCCGCCTGTTCGATAAGGTGAACATCCTCACCGGGGGCGGCCCGGCAAATTCGACGACGACGATCACACAGTATCTTTACACCTTCGGGATCAAGAACCTGAACTTCGGGTTCGGCTCTGCCGGTGCGCTGATCATGACTGTCATCGTGATGTTCCTGGCGATCCCCTATATCAAAAACGCCATCAGCAGCCAGAAATAAAAGAAGATCAATGCAAATGATGAAAAGGAGGGCCTCACAGCCCTCTTTTTTTACACAGAAAAACCCGGAGCAATCCGGGTTTTCTGTGAGAAGAAATGTACTTTTGTTATTGAAAAGATGCTGTTTATTTAATCAGGAGCCACCATTTTTTCAATGATTTTTAGTTAGGTTAATTAACTATTGATAGTATAAGTTAATTAACGCTAACTGTCAAGGGAATTCTCGAAATTCGTTACTTTCATTATTTTTCTCTTTTTTCCCTTTTTCGCTTATACTTTTGTATAGTTATTGATAGAAGAGGAGCTCGAAAAATTATGTCAGCGGTTTCGAAGGCAGTTGTGACGGTGATCGGTTTTGACCGGAAAGGAATCATTGCTCAGGTGAGCGGTGTGTTATTTGAGTGCGGCATCAATATCCTGGAAATCTCACAGACCATCGTGGACGGGATGTTCAACATGCTGATGATCGTGGATCTCTCGGAGCCGGCCTGTTCCTTTGAGGAACTCCAGGACAGGCTTTCCGAACTGGCCTCCCGCATCGGTGTTCAGATCCGGATCCAGAAAATTGAGATATTCGAAGCGATGCATCAGATTTAGTTGCTGGTTGTTAGTTGATAGTTGTTAGTTGTAAGAGAAATGTGGACGTTTCGCGTGTGTCCCATGTCTGGGACACCGGGAAATGTCCACTGTATCCTGCGGCAAATGAATGAATAAATCAGTGCTTCCATAGTTGAGAGTCGGAAGTTTATTATTGGGATAGGATGGAATTATGATTCAAACGGATCAGATTTTACAGACACTTCGCATGATCGATGAAGAAAAATTGGATGTCCGGACCATTACGATGGGGATCTCGCTGTTCAACTGTGTTTGCGATGACAGCCGGCGTCTGGCTGCGCGCGTCTATTCCCGTGTGTGCAGACAGGCAGAAAACCTGGTTCGGATCGGGGAAGAGATCGAGCGGGAATTCGGTATTTTGATCGTAAACAAGCGTATCTCCGTGACGCCTGTCTCGCTCATCACCGGTGCGGTGAATGATCCGCTGGCGGTAGCTATGGCACTGGACAAGGCCGCCAGAGAAACCGGGGTGGATTTTATCGGCGGATATTCCGCCCTGGTCCAAAAGGGAATGACCGGAGCAGACCGCAGGCTGATCGAGTCGATCCCACAGGCGCTGAGTGAGACGGAATTGCTGTGCTCCAGCGTGAACCTTGCCTCCACCCGCTCGGGGATCGATATGGACGCGGTGCGTCTGTGCGGAGAGTCTATTAAGGCACTGGCTGAAAGGACTAAAGTGAAGGACGGTCTGGGTTGTGCCAAGCTGGTGATTTTCGCCAATGCGGTGGAAGACAATCCCTTTATGGCAGGTGCCTTCCACGGCCCCGGTGAGGGAGACTGCGCGGTCTCCGTCGGGGTCAGCGGTCCGGGTGT
>CAYWGX010000291.1:0-2945 GCA_964457635.1 uncultured Leptolinea sp. | reverse complement strand
CGGAAGAATTCCCGCCCCTGGGCGATTTGATCGCAGAAAACGAACCGCTGAAACATTTTCATTTCCTTCCTTGACAAATCATAAAAAATACATTATATTGAATTTAAATTCAATGAATTTGAATTCAATATAATATCACAAGGGCGGATATGGGTGCATTTATCGGTAGACAGGAAGAAAAGGATTTGGTCAACGGCATTCTTGACCGGGAGAATGGAGCTATCTTAATCTATGGTAAACGGAAAGTCGGGAAAACAACGCTGATAAAGGAAGTCCTTCAAAGCCGGCAGGAAAAATGCCTCTATTATGAATGTCTGAAAAACACAATGAAGGAAAACCTGGATGCGTTTACAAGAGAACTTGTCCGCTCCCGAATTCTTCCTGTATTTCTTTCCTTTCAAAGCTTTATCGATCTGTTCACCTATCTCAATACGATTCCGGAAAAACTGACGGTGGTCATTGATGAATATCCGTATCTGAAACAGCTGACACAGCCGGAAATCGTTGATTCCTCTTTCCAGAATATTATCGACAATCACCTTGGAAACATTCATCTGATTCTGTCCGGGTCTCACATCGGAATGATGAAAGATATGGTCGCTGAAAACAATGCTTTATATGGTCGTTTTCAGACGGTGATCCATCTGAAGGAACTGGACTACCATATAGCGGCTTCCTTTTATCAGGAAAAAACATCGTATGAAAAAATCGCCTTCCATAGTGTTTTCGGCGGTTCTCCCTATGTGTTGGAGAAATTAGATCCGGACAAATCGCTTCGTGAAAATGTGATCCGGACGATCTTAAACCCCAACAGTCCGGTATTTCTTTACGTATCTTTTTTACTGATGTCCGATTATTCGAATACGATCAATGCGGAAAGGATCTTTTCGGTTCTCGGAAATGGACGGAAGCGTTATCGGGATATCGAGAATCAAATGAACGCAAACCAAACCGGGAATGTCTTGAAACAACTCAAAACACTGGTTCGGTTGGAACTTATAAAGCGGGCCGCGCCGATCAACCGGCTTGATGATGCAAAAAAGACAACTTATGAGATCAATGATAATTTGATGCGGTTTTATTTCACATATATATACAAAAATCGAAGCGCGTTGGAAATGATCGGTCCGGAAAGCTTCTACGATGAATATATCGCGCCGACCATTCGGGATTTTATCTCGCGCAGATTTGAGGAGATCTGCCGAAATTATTTTTCTATCCGGGCAAAGAAAGGTTTGCTTCCCGGTTTGCGGAATATCGGCTCTTATTACTATGATGACTCACGTACAAAGACGAACGGTGAATTTGATGTCGCTTTGGATTATGGCGGAAAATTTTCCATATTTGAAGTAAAGTATCTGAAGAATCCGATGGAACCCGATGAGATCCATCATGAATTGGGACAAATACGGGACATCAAAGGTCTTGAAGTTTTTCAAATCGGTTTTATTTCCGCAAACGGCTTTACCGAACAGGAAGAAGGTATTCTTTATTATACAGGTGATGATATTTACAGCGCTGCAGGAAAAGGCTTTTAATCCGGCAAAATATAACGAAATCGTAACTATTCAGAACCATCGGGGTGGGGCGCCGGGGACACGGCGCATGTATCCCAGACGCAGGGCGAGCGAAACGAAGCCCCTGTCCCGCATCGATCGGGCGCAGCCCGCACCTTACGGGGCAGGTTGGTACTGTCAGCAGCGTATCACTTCTAAGCTGGTTACATATCATTTATCAAATCATTTATCAAATCATTTATCAAGTCATTTATCGTTACATTTGATACTAATAACCAGATTTAGGGAAACACTGATTAATCCAACATGCCTCAAGAGGCACCACGATAAATGTGTTTCCCGGGATGTGTCAAGGGGCCGGTTGCCTGTAGTCACCGCAAGGTGACGGAAGGAACCGTCCCCTTGACACAGGTGAAATACACAGTAATAGGACGCTGCGGACATTTCCCGATGTCCCACGTCCGGGACATACGGGACCCGTCCCCAATCTCCCTCTTTAACCAGCGTTTCCTTAGAATCTTTGAATATTTCCGAAGAACAATCCGCCGTTATGATCTCACCCCGACCTATACACAGAATTTTCTTGATGAAATGACTGCTTTAAGTCAGTTATGATCGAGGCAGGCAGCAGTGTGATTCCCTGTTTTGTTTTGATCCGTTTGCGGGAAATGTATTATAATTTGTATACATCAGATACATAAACGCAACCGAAGGAGACAACGATGAGCAATGCGGTATCCACACAAATACGGATCGATCCCGATATCAAGGAACAGGCGGAGACTTTGTTTTCTGAACTTGGCCTGACGATGACTGCTGCGGTCAATATCTTTCTGCGGTCGGCTATCCGGGAAAACGGAATACCGTTCCCACTGAAGCTGAATGAACCGACAGAGCTCACACTGGAAGCTGCCGCTGAAGGTGACCGGATAGCTTATGATGACAGTGTGATTGGCTATGACAGTGCAGAAGACATGCTGAAAGACCTGGGGCTATGAAATACACGATCAAACCTACCAGCCAGTGCAAGAAGGACCTGAAGCGCGGCGTGAAACAGAAGCGGAATATTGAAGAGCTAACGGTGGTGATCAACACGATCGCCGTGGGGAAGAAGCTGGAAGAGAAGTGCTATGACCATTCGCTTTCCGGAAAACTGCGGGGAAAACGGGAATGCCATGTGGAGCCGGACTGGCTGCTGATCTACGCTCTGAAGAAGGATGTGGCGGTTCTTTCCCTGGATCGTGTTGGTTCGCACGCGGAGCTTTACGGGCTGTAATTAGGATTCATAACCATAAACTCCATGTTGATCATTACACCCGAGCCGGGAAAACCGGTTCATATGACATTTGTCATGTTTTTATAGAAATTATATATTATCTACTTGACAAATTATAAATAGTTTGTAAAATAGATTTTAACATTCTGAAT
>CAYWGX010000290.1:0-2951 GCA_964457635.1 uncultured Leptolinea sp. | reverse complement strand
TAAGGACACAAACAGATCGATGAAGCGTGAAGAAAAACACCCGTCTGCTGCCGCCGGATTCATGGAAAAGCTCCGCCAGTCGATGAGTGAAATTCACCTGCCTCTCCCCGAGGAAAGTGAAGAGAAACGCTCTCACAGTGCGGTGATCGCGGAAAGGATCCTGCGGGCAGTCAACGACGGACATCTCTCTTCTGTTGAGGGCAGCGAAGAATATCTTCAGAAACGGGCGGCCGTCGAGGATGAACCGCTGCCCCTGATCACACCTCTGCTCAACCGGGAGAACGGACATGTCAGCGATTTCCACGGCATGCAGCTGATAACTTTCGGGAACAGGGAAGCGGGCAAATACACGGTGCTTTATCTCCACGGGGGCGGATATGCCGAAGAGATCTTGCCCTTCCACCTGAATTTCTGCAGCAAGCTCGCGGAACGCATCGGAGCCTATGTACTGGTCCCCATCTATCCGCTGGCGCCGAACCACACCTGGAAAGAGACCTACGAGCTGCTGACAGCCCTTTACCGGGATTTGCTCGCCGAAAAGAAGCACGAGATCACCATCATGGGAGATTCTGCCGGGGGCGGGCTTTCGATCGCCTTCTGCCAGTATCTGAAGACCATCGGTCTGACGCTGCCGGATCACCTGATCGGGCTCTCCCCCTGGGTGGATATCTGCATGGAAGATACGGATTATGAACCCTACCGTCCGCTGGACCCGATGCTGGATGTTACGGGGCTGCAGACCTTCGCCAAAGCCTGGGCCGGCGGCCTGGCCCTGCGGGACCCGAAACTCAGTCCCATGTTCGGGGACAATCACGGCTTGCCGAAGACCCTGCTTTTTACCGGGACGAGGGAGATCCTTTACCCGGATATCTGTAAATTCCATGAGAAACTGCACCGGGATGGCGTGGATGCCGAGCTGGTAGTGGCGGAAGGGATGAACCATGTCTATCCGCTCTACGGGCTGCCGGAGTCCAAAGCGGCCATTGCCCGCATTGACCGCGAGATCACCGGAAAAGAATAAGATATAACAGGGGCCGGGATTCAAATCCCGGCCCCTGTTTATTTTTTTAATAAGCCGACGGCAGTTCAGCAGGTTCGGCCGGCTCCGGACGGGAGGGACGGCTGCGCTTTTTGCTCATCTTCAGCTCCCCGTTTTTATCCAGGGAGAAGACAATGGTATCTCCGTCGTGGAATTTGTGCGCCAGCAGCGCTTCGGAAAGCGGATTCTCCACCTTCTCCTGGATCACACGGCGCAGGGGACGTGCGCCCATTTCCGGATCGAAGCCTTCACGGGTCAGCTTTTCCAGCGCAGTCTCCGAAATCTGCAGGGTGATGTTCTGATCCGTGAGCAGTGCACCGACTTTATTAAATTCCAGCTCGGTGATATGCATCATGTCATCCATGTTCAGCGCCCGGAAGACCACCACATTGTCCAGACGGTTGAGAAATTCCGGACGGAAAGCCTTTTTGAGCCGTTCCATCAGCTTCTTGCGCATGTCCTCGTAACCGGCTTTTTCGGCGCTTTCCTCGGTGCCGATCAGGTCAAAGCCGAAGCTGCCCTGTTTGCGGATCACTTCCGCCCCGATGTTGGAGGTCATGACGATGATGGTGTTGCGGAAATCAACCTTCTTGCCGCGGGAATCGGTCAGGTGACCTTCTTCCATGATCTGCAGCAGCATGTTGTGGATCTCCGGATTGGCCTTATCGATCTCATCGAAAACCACGATGGAATAGGGCTTGCGGCGGATGGCTTCCGTCAGCTGGCCGGCGTCATCGTAGCCGATATATCCCGGAGGGGCACCGGTGAGGCGGGAAGCCGTATGCCGTTCCATGAATTCCGACATATCGAACTGCAGCAGGGAATCTTCGCTGCCAAACAGGAACTTTGCCAGGGACTTGGTCAGTTCCGTCTTGCCCACCCCTGTTGGGCCGAGGAAGAGGAACGAACCGATGGGACGGCGCGGATCCTTGAGCCCGGAGCGGGACCGGCGGATGGCCTGCGAAATGGAAACGATCGCCTCATCCTGTCCGATGATGCTCTTGCGCAGCTCGTCTTCCATATTGAGCAGGCGCTGTGTCTCGTTCGTGCTCATCTGTCCGGCGGGAATGCCGGTCCACATGGAAACGACCTCCGCCACATCTTCCACCGTGACCCGGGGACTGTTCATGCGGTCCCAATTTTTGTTAAGGTTATCGATCTGCTGCCGCAGGGCATTCTCACGGTTCTGCAGCTGGTTCAGTTTATTTTTATCATTCTGCTCCGAGGCCAGCATCTGCTCTTTCCAGACCGATCGCAGCTGTTTGATCATCTCGTTGGACTCCATCGCCCGCGGACTCTTGTACATACGCACGCGGGAGGCGGCTTCATCGATCAGGTCAATGGCCTTATCGGGCAGGAAACGCTCGGAAATATAGCGCTTGGAAAGGTCGGCGGCTGCCTCCAGCGCGTCATCGGTGATGACCAGCTGGTGATGGTCTTCATATTTCGGACGGATCCCGCGCAGGATCTCAACCGTCTCTTCCACGGAAGGTTCACCGACATTCACGGACTGGAAACGGCGTTCCAGTGCCGGATCTTTTTCGATATTCCGGCGATATTCATCCGTGGTCGTGGCACCGATCACCTGGATCTCACCGCGGGAGAGGGCGGGCTTGAGGATGTTCGCGGCATCTACCGCAGAGCCGCCGGAGCCTGCGCCGACCAGCATGTGGATCTCATCGATAAAGAGGATCGCCTGGGTGTTTTTGAGCTCATCGATGACCCGCTTGAGCCGTTCTTCGAACTGTCCGCGGTACATGGTGCCCGCGACAAGGGAACCCACATCCAGCTGCAGCACGCGCTTGTTCAGCAGCTGAGCCGGCACGTTGCCGTCTACCACTGCCTGCGCCAGTCCTTCCACGATCGCCGTCTTCCCGACGCCCGGTTCCCCGATGAGGGCCGGGTTGTTCTT
>CAYWGX010000289.1:0-2979 GCA_964457635.1 uncultured Leptolinea sp. | reverse complement strand
GCGAAGCCCAGCGTGGCGATAGCCAGATAGTCGCTCTTGAGGCGCAGCACCGGCAGACCGATGAGGAAGGCAAACAGGGCCGCGAACAGCCCGCCCAGGATCATCGCCAGCAAGAAGGGCAAGGTGAACTGGATCACACCGCCGTTATAGTACTGATAAACGATCGGGCGCTGTTCCACCGGGATGGTGAAGATCGAAAAAACGTAGGCGCCGATCAGCATGAAGCCCGCCTGACCCAGCGAGAAAATGCCGGTGAAACCGTTCAGCAGGTTCATGGAGACAGCCACCAGCGCATAGGTCGCGCCTTTCTTGAGCACAGTGAAGATCATCGAAGTAGGTGCCATGGTCTGTTCCATGATGAAGACCCCGGCATATACCGCGATGATGATCAGGATGGTAATGAGGTGAGGAAGATCGAGTTTCTTTTTCATGGGCGTCACCTCATACCTTATCGATAGATTTCTCACCGAACAGCCCGGTGGGTTTGACGGCCAGGATGACGATGAGCAGCGCGAAAGTGAAAGCATCGGAGAAGATCGCCAGTCCCATCGGCCCGGAGGTCAGCCCGGCCTTGAAGAGGATGATATCCAGCCCCTTGATGATGTTTTCCGCGATACCGATGATGAAGGCGCCGATCACCGCACCCGGCACACTGCCGATGCCGCCGAAGACGGCTGCCACGAAGGCTTTCAGCCCCGGCATGGCGCCGGAGGTCTGGATGACCGTCGTGTAGTTGGTGAAGTAAAGCATGGAGCCCACACCCGCCAGGAAGGACCCGATCACGAAGGTCACGGAAATCACCTGGTTGATGTTGATGCCCATCAGCTGGCTGGTTTCAAAATCCTTGGAGACTGCCCGCATGGCCATGCCCACCTTGGTGTGGTTGATGAGCATCACCAGCGCCGCTACCAGCAGGATGGTCAGCACCGGGGTGACGACCGTCACCACCTTGGTGGTTGCCGGACCAATCTTAATGGAGTCGGAGATCCAGGGGATCTTCGGGTAGATCTGGTTCAGACCGCCGGTGATATAAAGCACCAGGTTCTGCAGGGTATAGCTGACACCGATGGCGGAGATCATGATGCTCATACGGGGAGCGGTACGCAGCGGCTTGTAGGCGATGCGCTCGATGGCAAAGCCGATGATTGAGGTGACCACCAGGTCAAGGATGATGCACAGCCACAGCGGCAGACCGCTTGCGGCCATGTAGACCATCACGATACCGGCGACCATGAACACATCCCCATGGGCGAAGTTGATGAGGCGCAGGATGCCGTAGACCAGCGTATAGCCGATAGCGATCAGCGCGTATTGCCCGCCCACGGAAATGCCGGACAAAAGGTAGGGAAAGACTGTATTCCACATGTGGAGACACTCCCTTTCGTAATTTTAAAACGGCGGAGTTTCAGTAACGACAACTCCGCCGTCTTAGATCATTTAATGAATTTTTTTATCGGATCAAGCAAGACAGTAAAATTCAAAATTCTGTTACCTAATCCCTGAAACCTGAAACCTATTAATCAACCGTCTGTTCAGTGACGAAGGTCCAGTCACCGGAAGCGTTGTCCACCTGCTTCACGAAAGCGGAGGTGCGGATGGCATCACCGACTTCGTCGAAGGCGATGGCACCGGAAACACCGGTGAGGGTGACACCCGGGAGGGCAGCCTTGACATCCTTAGAGTCAACAGAGCCGGCAGCCTTCAGCGCTTCGAGGGCAGTGTAGTAGGTGTCATAGCCCATGACGGAGACTGCAGCGATCATGTCGTTGCCGCCATTGTTGGTCAGGTATTCGCTGTTGGAATTCAGCCAGGCTTTGAAGCCATTGTCGAATTCCGGATTCGCGCCTTCCTGGTAGAAGGTGGTGATGGTCACGTTGACATCAGTGCCCTTCGCGGCGTTGGCAACAACGTTGCTGTCGAGCGTGTCACCGCCGAGGATCGGGAAGGTCACGCCCTGGCTGGAGGCCTGCTGCACGATCTGGGTGGAGTAGGCGATGGAAACCGGGCAGAAGAAGACTTCCGCGCTGTACATCTGGGCGTTGGTCAGGTAAGAGGTGAAGTCAGAGGTACCGGTCGGGAAGGAGTCCGCGATGACGGTGCCGCCGAGAGCTTCAAAAGCCTGCTTGAAGTAGGTGGCCAGACCCTGGTCATAGTCGTTGCCGAGCTCAGCAAGGCTGTAGGCAGTGCGGGCGCCCAGTTCCTTGAAGGCATAGTTGGCAAGGACGGTACCCTGGAAGGGATCCAGGAAGCAGATGCGGAAGTAGTGGTCGTTGCCGGCAGTGACCTGCGGGTTGGTGCAGGAAGCGCCGATGGCCGGGATGTTGGCGTCAGCAAAGTACTGGGAGCCGGCAATGGAAACGCCGGAGCCGTAGGAACCCAGGACCACAGCAACACCGCTGGAGACCAGCTGCTGCGCGGCAGACGGGGCTTTGTCAGTGGAGGAACCGTTATCGGCATAAACCAGTTCAACGGTGTAGGTTTCCCCGCCGATCTCAACGGTCGGGGTCTCGTAATTCGCATACTGCATACCGAGCATTTCCTGCTTGCCGCCGGCACCGCTGTCACCGGAAGCCGGTTCGAAGACGCCGATCTTCACGACTTTGTCCTGAGCCAGGACAGCGCCGGAAACGAGCATGCAGACACAAAGTACAGCTGTCAGAAGTACTAAGAACTTTTTCATGGATAAAACCTCCGAAACATAAATTTGTTTTTGCATTATATCACTACATCATGGAATCACAGTGAAATTTGACAAAATTGTGAAAAATGTGAGAGGAATGGCATCATCCATGTAAATCTGATAGATTTCATGAAAACGGTGAATCTTTTACATAAAACCAATAGTTATCGTGAGCATTTTTTCGATATTTGTAAAAATGCACACGATAACTAAGGAAACACTGATTAATCCAACATGCCTATACAGGCACCACGATAAATGTGTTTCCCGGGATGTGTCAAGGGGCCGGTTGCCTGTAG
>CAYWGX010000288.1:0-2982 GCA_964457635.1 uncultured Leptolinea sp. | reverse complement strand
TGTCAAGGTTATTTTTGAATTTATATCTTATTTTGGAACTATTAAGAACAGGTGGCTTTTAGAACTGCGGACAGCTCCTAACCTGCCCCGTAAGGTGCGGGCTTCGCCCGATCGATGCGGGGCAGGAGCTTCGCCCGGCCCGGAACTCATGGCGCGGGAAAGTTATTCCCCGAGATAAAAGTATTCCGATTCCCGCACAATAATGGATAAATGGTGAATGAGGTCCAAATTTTTAGAGGTCCCCTTAAGGAAACGCTGATTAATCCAACATGCCTCGAGAGGCGCCACGATAAATGTGTTTACCGAGATGTGTCACGGGGCCGGTTGCCTGTAGTCACCGTATGGTGACGGAAGGAACCGTACCCGTGACACAGGTGAAATACACAGTAATATGTGCCAACGGGGCCGGTTGCCTGTAGTCACCTCATGGTGACGGAAGGAACCGTCCCCAACGGCACATTAATCAGCGTTTCCTTAAATAAAAAAAGAGCGGACAACGAGAATCGAACTCGTATTAGATGCTTGGGAAGCACCTGTTCTGCCATTGAACCATGCCCGCACTTTTTACATTCACTATTATACACGTTTTTCAGGAATCACCAATAATTTTGGTGAAATCAGTGAAATTTCGATTTTGATGATTTAAATTTCCTTACAAAGGTCAGCGAAATCACAAGGATGAGCAGCGCAAACAAAGCTGTCAGACCGGCAGCCAGGGAAAACCCGTCCACCCAGAGTTTCTCAGGGAAAAGGCGGATCAGGGAATCATCCGCATAGAAGAGCCAGGAATCCCCGGTGAAAAACAGGTGATGAAATGTCTCAAAAAAAGCATCGAACCCGGTCAGGATACCGATCCCCACCAGAACGATCAGGAACAATGTCAGGGAACTGCCGCAGATCAGAGATTTCAAAAACCCAGGCAGCGAATCCGGTTTGCGTGAAACCAGTATCGCAGTGACGATGATAAACACAATCATCGCGGACATAACTGCCCGCGCGTTCTGAAACACGATCCGCACATCCAGCATGTGTGAGGTTTCCCGCTCATTATAAAGAGGCTTTCCATCCTTCATGGTCAGTCCTGCAAGATAATTATCGGGATATTTATGCAGAAAATCCGTGATGTAGTTCACCGATTCCGTCCCGTATTCGATCCGTTCCTCCAGCGTAAACCCATATGGATCTGGCGGAAAATCCGGGGATTTGTATTCATGCACCAAATAGGTTGGCGTAAACACCAGCATGACCGCGTTCATGGTCAGAACAAACGGCAGTATCAATGCGGTGATGGTGAAAAATATATATCGGCCTTTCATCTTATACCTCAAATCCGGATTTACCAATGCATTATGAAAATCAGGTTTTCTGAAAACTTCATCCGCTGTTTTTTTACCGTCATAGACAGCATATCCGATCGCCGCACTAACCTTCTCCCACGGTTCACCGTTTTGTTCGGATATGAGTTTTCTGAATTGTTCTGTCAGCTCTCTGATATTTTCATAATCCTGTCCGGTGGTCACAACAACGAATTCATCACCTCCGATCCGGTAAACAGGTGAATGCGTAAATGTGGTACACCCGTGACAAGGCGCTGAATGGCTGCCTTAATTATAATATAATAAAATCAATTTGATAATATCTTTTCAATGCATGTTGTGTTTCGTGGTAAAATTCTTGTCGGTTTCGAATGATTTTTATTTCGATTCGCCCCTGTAGCTCAATGGACAGAGCGTCGGTCTTCTAAACCGCAGGTTGCTGGTTCGAGTCCAGTCAGGGGCGCCTTAAAATAAGCTGCAGCCTTCTTTTGAAATTCAGATATAGACATTCCTGCGAATCCAGCCGCTTGCGTGATAGTAATTGCTCCGCTATCAACACCTGCTGTATTCCGGGCGAAGACTTCATCAAACTTTTTACTGCAAGCTCTGTCAGTCAACGGATTGAGAACGGAGAACCGGCGTTTCCTGCAGGGAAAAGCGGAATTGATATTGCTACAGACGTCATGTACGAAACAACCGGCAAACCGTTAGAGACTGAACCTCTGGCGCATTTCTAAAGTTCTCGGATGTACCATGGAGGATCTGTTTGAAAATTGACGCATCCATAAGCTTTAATTTATGGATGCGTCAAAAACATATTTACAGCGAATCACTGTATTCAAAGTCCATTCCCGGAAGATTAATCAACGTTTTCTTAAAACTGCCGAATCCATTTCCATCAGGATATAATATAGGATGAGACTGCAGAAGGCTAAGATCAAAAGCCTGAGTAATTTGCATGTGATATAGAACCTGGAAGGAGACAATTTATATGGGCGTAAATCTGGACAAATTTATGAGCAAATTCGAAGAATTCAAAAATCTTCCGCCGGGAGAGGTTTTTTCAATTAAAGTGACTGAGAAAGAAGCCACAGATGCCGTACGTGAATATGTTTCTGAGAACAAAGAGTGGATCAAGGAACAGCTGAAAGCCGCGACAAAATTAGGTCTGAGCGTTGAGAACCCCACGATCAAATTCGGAAACGATGAACTTTCGATGGAGGTCACAGGCAGTAAGGGGATTCTGAAGTCAAAAGCCTCGCTCATCTCGGATGTTTTATGGAAGGGCAAACCGGAAGTCAAAGTCCGCACAGTCAAAGTTCCTTTTGTCAGCCTTTCAGCGGAAAAACTGAATACAGTGATGGCAAAACCGATTGACACGCTGATGGAGAAAGTAAAAGCGTACGGAGAGATCCGTTCCTTTAAACTGACGGAAGGGATGGCAGTTCTGGAAGCTGTAAGAAAAGCAAGCGTATCTGCTCCGGATAAAGCACACGGGGCGAGCCAGCCTGCTGCTTCTCCGAAGCCACAATAGACTGCACCTATGTCTGCTGCCGGTACCAATGACACTTTGCAGAACAGCAGCCAAAAAACAAAGTGAATTTACGGAATCGCTGATTAATCCAACATGCCTTCATAGGCGCCACGATAAATGAAACCTTGAAGG
>CAYWGX010000287.1:0-3026 GCA_964457635.1 uncultured Leptolinea sp. | reverse complement strand
GGACATGGAAGAGCAGGCAAATTTGATGTCTTCTTTCCAGCTTTCCTTTCCGACATCCCACATTTCCGTGACATATCTGCGGACGCCGAGAGACCATGCTTTGGCGATCACGGCTTCAAAATCCACATGTCCGGTCAGGAATGGAATTTCACGGAATTTTCCGGGAACAGTTTCCTTCAAGTGCAATGCGACGATGTGTCCGGTCCCGGTATCAAGGTCATCCAAAACGCTTGTGCCGTAGGTTTTCGCAGCATTGGTCAGGTTGCCGGAGTCAGGATAGACACCCAGATAGGGACTGTTGATGAGCTTCACATAATGCATCGCCTTTTCGGTAGTGTTCATGAATTCCGTTTCCATGGTCTCAAAGCCCATTACGATTCCGCGGCAGGAAGCCAACAGCGCAGCTTTGGCCAGATTCTCACGGAAGAGACGCTCCGTCTCTTCGCTGCCTTCCTTATAATATACATCATAACCGGCAAGCTGAATGATACGGATCCCTAAATCATCGGCAAGAATGATTGCTTTTTCCATGATTTCCATGGATCGAGCGCGAACATCGGGGTCCGGGTCTCCAAATGGGTATTTCCGATGACCGGAAAGGCACATGCTGCGGATCGGGATCCCTGCCTCCTGCATCGTTCGGACCAGCTCAGCCCGTTCATCCCTGCTCCATTCGAGTCTGGCAAGTTTGTCATCAGTTTCATCAATGCTGATTTCAACAAAGTCATAGCCGCATTCTTTGGCGATCTCAAGTTTCTCCCGCCAGGTTTTGGTCTTCGGCATCGCCTTTTCATAAAGGCCAATTGCATAAGGCTTCATTCCACCACCCCTTTTTTTTACGAAAAGTAACATAAAACGAACAATTGTCTTTTTCTCCGGAAATGTCTGACAATTAATTGCGGAAAATCCGTGAAAAGAAATCTAATTGAGAATCATTATAATATGAAAAGTTTCCGATTGCAAGGTATTAAATGTTATACAACAAAAGGAACGTAAAATAATCATAAAATACATTAAAATAAAAATGCGTAACATAAAAAGCCCATTAGATTATTGACTTTTGGAAAAGAGCGTATATAATAGCTTTAATTAGGATTAATTTCGAAGAACGGAGGAATCACACATGAGTAAAATCTCTGAAATGACCCGCGAAAGCTGGATCAAGAACACATTCCCTGAATGGGGAACCTGGCTGGTAGAAGACATCGAAAACGAAGTCGTCGCTCCGGGTAATGTCGCAATGTGGTGGCTTGGCTGTACCGGAATCTGGTTCAAAACCCCGGGCGGAGCAAACATCACGATCGACCTTTGGTGTGGTAACGGAAAGCGGACCCACGGCAATAACAAGATGGCTGTCGGGCACCAGATGGCAAACATGTGCGGCGGCCGGCTGATGCAGCCGAATCTCCGTAATGTACCTTTTGTGATCGATCCGTTCGCATTCAAACAGGTCGACGCTGTACTTGCGACTCATTATCATCAGGACCATATGTCCGCCGAATGGGCTGCTCATGTCATCAACAGCGGCATGACCACCATTGAAAATGGCAAAGAGATACCGGTTCCCTTCATCGGCCCGTTGAAATCCGTTGAAACCTGGATAAAGTGGGGTGTTCCGGAAGATCGCTGCCGCATTGTTAAACCCGGCGACACATTCAAGATCAAGGACATCGAGATCGTCTGCCTTGACAGTTTTGACCGCACTTGTATTGTCACCACCGATTCCACCGGTGAAGACCGCGAAGAACTGACCGGGAAATGCCCGACTGACATGGACGATAAAGCCGTGAACTATCTGGTGAAGACACCCGGCGGCAACATTTATCACTCCGGTGATAGCCACTTCTCCATCTATTTTGCCAAACATGGTAAAGACTACGATATTGATGTTGCTTTCGGCTCCTTCGGTGAGAACCCCATCGGTATGCAGGACAAGATGACCTCTGTCGATATCCTTCGCATGGCTGAAAATCTGCGCTGCAAGGTCGTGATTCCGATCCACTGGGATGTTTGGACCAACTTCCAGGCTGACTGCGAAGAAATCAAGCTCATCTATGACTTCAAGAAGGACCGCAACGAATATAAATTCCATCCGTTCTTCTGGCAGGTGGGCGGAAAATATACCTACCCGGCGGATAAGGACAAGATCTACTATCACCACCGAAGAGGTTTTGAAGACTGCTTCGAGCATCCGCAGAACATCCCGTTCCGCTCCTGCCTGTAATAAGCCGATAATGAAAAAGGATTAGAAAAATGGGTACTGTTTTACAGGATATTGTCGAAAAGAAACATTACAGCTTCATCAGCGGTGAAGGAGTCACCTGGCAGGAAGCCGTCCGGCTTTCTGCGCTGCCGCTGGTAGCAGATGGTTCCGTTTCGGAAGATTACTACAAGCAGATCATTGCGTGTATCGAAAAATACGGTCCGTATGTCGTTTTCGATCATAATGTTGCGATGCCGCATACCACGGAAAATGCGGAAGGCGCCTTCAAGACCGGCATTGGCTTTATGGTCTGCGAACACATGATCGATTTCGGAGAAGATGAAGACGGCGAGAAGAAAGAGGCTAATCTTTTCTTCACGCTCTCCTCGACCAACCCGGACGAACACATGAACAATATCGGACAGCTTTCACAGATCTTCATGAATGATGATCTGCTGGATGCCCTTGCTGCAGCAAGAACCCCGGAAGCGATCCTTGAAGCGGAAAAGAATTTCCCCTGCGAGGAAGATTAAGGCCATACTATTACGTGAAAACGTAATAATTTTATAAAATGGTAGAGAGGTGATACTCATGGCAGTGCTGAATGTACTCAATTCGATCTGGTCGTTTTTCGCGACCTACGTCCTGCAGAAAGCTCCGTATATGGTTGGCTTCCTGACTCTGCTGGGCTATTGTCTGATGGGCAAAAAGTGGTATGATACCCTCGCGGGTACACTGAAGGCCATCATTGGTATGCTGATTTTAAACGTCGGTTCCGGTGGCTTGACTTCCAACTTCCGCCCGATCCTTGCCGGTCTGAAAG
>CAYWGX010000286.1:0-3087 GCA_964457635.1 uncultured Leptolinea sp. | reverse complement strand
CGGCACGTACGGTGGTGTGAGAGGGGAGCCTCTTAAAGCTCCCCTACTCGATTAATACCTTACTTCTCAAAGTCTGCTACGATGCGGAGGATGTCGAAGCCTTCGGCGTAAGGACGTTCGCAGATGGCGCCATTGCGGATCAGGGTGGCGCGGGTGACTTCCGGGGAGAAGTAATATTTTCCGGCATAGGTCTTGTAGCAGGCAAGCGCGTTCAGCTTTTTCTGCACGTCCGCCTCATCTACGCCTACCAGAAAATCCGGGAAGAAACCGTAACTGGAGCGGATCACGTCAAAGCCCAGCACGGTGCGCCCGCGGAAAGCCCGCAAGGCTTCCTGTGTCAGCACCCCGTGATCCTGGTGTACATCGGACTTGCTGTGCACAAACACGATATCCGGATCATCCTGACGCATAATGCCAATCATGGCTTCCAGAATATCCTGACGGTGCTCCTGGAAGCGGCGGGTCTCAAACTCCAGCAAGTCCACCCGTTCCCGCGGTACGCCCAGCGTCTGCATGGAGGCATAGTGCTCCTCTACCAGGTTTGAAAGGAGCGGATTCTTCTGATTGTTCGAAAACGTTACACAGCGGACGTCTGTCTTCCCTGCAATGCGGGCGATCAGCGCTCCGCAGCCCAGTTCGATATCATCCGGATGGGCTCCGATGAAGCAAACCTTTTTCCCGTAAAACTGCATTCCGCTCATTATTTTGTCCCGATAAATCCGCCCACGACCTTGGTCATCACCAGTTCACCGTCCTTTTGAACGATGCCGTCCGCCACGCGGGTGATGTCCTGAATCAGCTGTTCATATTCCTCTTTGCTGTTGAAGAGGGAGGTCCACAGACGACGGTCTTCATCCAGGGATGCGCGGGTATAAGCGATAAAGGGCGCTGCCGTCTTGAAGGTCAGCGGGTTTTCGAAGATCTCTGTGTCGACTTTGGAGAAGGTGCTCTCCATTGCGCCGTAGATCTGCGTGCTGTAGCGGGAGCTGCCCGGCATGGGCGGGATCTCTTTTCCGCTGGCCTCGCGGATCACATCATAGAAGACTTTTTTATTCTCCGGCATCGGTCCGGAGGTGAACAGCCGGCCGCCCGGCTTCAGCACGCGGTGCATTTCGCTGATGGTGTAGGGAATGTCGCTGGCGTAATAAATCGCGAAGCAGCAGCTCACCAGGTCAAAGGTATCATCATCGAAAGGCAGCCGGTGATTGAAATCCAGCGGCAGGATGGTGAAAGGGTCGCCCAGTTTGGCGTTCTCGTAGCGTGCCTGCTCCAGCAGTTCTTCATTGACGTCTCCGCCGGTGATGTCGGCATCACCGTTCAGGTATTTATGATAGGACATCAGCTGTTTGCCGCCTCCGCAGCCCACATCCAAAATCTTCATGCCGGGTTTGAGATCCAGCACTTCCAGCATCCACTGGTCGATGTCCCGTCCGCCGTATTTGTTGTGAATGTCGATCCGCGTCAGCAGATCGTTTGTCGTCTCTTTATAATCGATTTTCTGATTCATTTCAAAACTCCTTGAGGAACACTGTGGACTGTTCCCAATGTCCCTGGTAATTTACAGATAAATAAATATTACCAATATTATATTGTATTTTCCGGATATTCTATTCCAAACTCACCCTTCTTCCTTCTTCTTCATTTCTTATCTCTTATTTCTGATTTCTGATTTCTGATTTGATTAATAGTCTTCCGCGTCCTTCATGGTGAAGTCCACGTCCCGGTCGATAAGTTCCACCATCAGCTGACCGTAACGCGGATCGAACTGCGAGCCGATACCTTTGACGATCTCCTCACGGACCTTGCTCTGCGGGAAAGGTGTACGATAGCTCCGCTCCGAGGTCATGGCATCGTAGGCATCCGCAACAGAGATGATCCGCGCGATCACCGGGATCTCCTCGCCCATCAGTCCGTCCGGATAGCCTGTTCCGTCCCAGCGTTCGTGATGATAATGGGCACCGATGCTCAGATAAGGTGACTCCGTGATGACGGAAAGGATGCGGCTGCCGATCACCGGATGGTCCTTGACGATGTCATATTCTCCGGCGGTCAGCTTCCCGGGTTTGTGGATAATGTCATCCGGAATTCCGATTTTCCCTACATCATGCAGCAGTCCCGCAAAGTAGACTTCCTCGCACTCATTCGCGGACATTCCGGATGCTTTTGCCAGCATCGTCGCATATTCCGCTACCCGTGCGGAGTGCCCGTGGGTATATTCATCCTTGGCGTCGATGGCATCCGTCAGTGCTTCTGTGGTCTGCCCAAAGAGGTTGCGGATCTTTGTCTGTTCATGCTTCAGATATTCCACTTCCAGCCGGTTTGCACGTTCGGCTTTTTGATTGACATCGATGAAGGTGAAGAAAAATACCACGATTGCCATCAGCACCATGGACATGTTGGTCAGTGATAGTCCATAGGTGAACACCTGAACCACGGAAGCCAAAAGCGGGACTACTGTGAAGAGCAAAAAGGTCACAAACATATTGCGGCTCATCCGTTTATGGTGACGCAGGATGATCGAAAGATGGATCGACGTGATTAACAGCGGGAAAAGATAGCACAGCACGAAGGCCGGACTGCGCCGGTATAGGTTGTTCTCGTCAAAGGTATAGTAAAGCCCGGTAAACTGGGAGATGATCACCAGTGCTGTCCCGATCAGGTAAAATAGTTTCGCGGCTTTCAGCCCCCGGGGCAGCTTTGTTTTCTGCTCTTCATTAAGATAAACATCGGTCAGGTAATCGGTGAAAGTGTTCAAGAGGTAGAGAATAAAAAAATAAACCAGAAAGTTGCTGATCCGCACCAGCCAATAGCCCAGTGCACCGGGTTTCCCCCGGTAGACATAGGCGCAATAGTCGGCGAGAAGCAATATTGCTGCTCCGGCTTCCATGTTGGCCAGGATATGGCGCCGTTTCGGCGAGATGCTGCGGGTCACCAGCGTTAAAACAGCCAGCATTGCACACATGCCGCTTTCGAAAAGCATGATACTCAGTTGATGAGCCCGGAAAAATGCCATTTTCTCCCCTTAACCTTTAAAATTATAACATATTCCTGGTTATATTTTGCAAACTTAAGGAAACACTGATTAAT
>CAYWGX010000285.1:0-3088 GCA_964457635.1 uncultured Leptolinea sp. | reverse complement strand
ATCATCACCCACAACCTCGGGGTTGTCTCCTCTGTTGCAGACCGGGTGGTGGTGATGTATGGCGGACGCTTTGTCGAGTGCGGTGACCTGGATGAGGTCTTCTATGAAACGAAACATCCCTATACCAAAGGGTTGATGGACTCCATTCCCAACATGCAGCTGAGCAATCAGAAGCTTTATTCCATCCCGGGAACTCCGCCGGACCTGATCAGCCCGCCGCACGGCTGTCCGTTTGCAGCCCGCTGTAACCGCTGCATGCAGGTATGTGAAAAATTCCAGCCGCCGGAATTCGAATTTTCCAAAACACATCGGGCCAGCTGCTGGCTTTATGACGAACGGGCGAAGGGGGTGTTCTGATATGACAAAGACTTTACTTGAAATCAAAGACCTTTCCCGCTTCTTCACGCTCAGCAAAGGGCAGGTGCTGGAGGCTGTCAACGGAGTCTCCTTTGAGATCCATCAGGGAGAAACCTTCGGCCTGGTCGGGGAGTCCGGCTGCGGCAAATCCACCCTGGGCCGGACAGTCGTCGGCTTGTATCCGCCCACGAAAGGGCAGGTGCTTTTTGACGGGATCGATGTGGCGGGCAGCAAGAGCCGTGCGCAGAAGATGGAGCTCTCCCGCCGCATGCAGATGATCTTCCAGGATCCTTACACATCCCTGAACCCGCGGATGAAGGTGATGGATATTATTGCGGAAGGCATCGACAATCACAGCATGGCCTCTTCCCGTGAGGAACGGAACCGGATGGTGCTGGACCTGCTGCACAGTGTCGGTCTTGACGAGGAACATGCCAACCGCTATCCGCATGAATTTTCCGGCGGTCAGCGGCAGCGTGTCGGCATCGCCCGGGCGCTCTCCGTGAATCCGGATTTTATCGTGGCTGATGAGCCAATCTCGGCGCTGGATGTTTCCATTCAGGCGCAGGTGGTGAACCTGATGAAGCATCTGCAGGAGACCCGCAGGCTCACCTATTTGTTCATCGCCCACGATCTGAGTATGGTGAATTATATCTCCGACCGCATCGGGGTGATGTACCTGGGAAATCTGGTAGAGCTTGCCTCCAGTGAGGAGCTGTTCAGGAATCCGCTGCATCCTTATACGGAAGCGCTGCTCTCCGCGATCCCGCTGCCGGATCCGAAAGTGGAACGGACCCGTTCCCGCATCGTGCTGGAAGGCGGGGTCAAGAGCCCCATCAACCTGCCGAAAAACTGCCATTTCTGCACGAGATGTCCGCGCAGACAGTCCATCTGTGAACAGCAGGTCCCTCCGCTCAAAGAAGTTGCACCCGGCCACTTCGCTGCCTGCCACCTGGTGAAATAAGAAATCAGAAATAAGAAATCAGAAATCAGAAATAGAGATATGGAATGGGGAGTGGAAAGCAAATTATTCACTCCCCATTTTTTTCTCGAAAAAAGATTTACGATCAGGCAGCGGCCAATGAACTGCGGAATAAAATGGCAGGGAGTAAGTGAAAAAAGATGCTTTTGCAGCTTGTGCTGAAAAATCAGGATAAATGTGGAATTATCCTCCAAAATTCGCGGAAAATTGTGAAAATCACAGCTGAAATAACCGGAAAAATGTGGTAACATTATTTTCAGGAGAAAATGATGGAACTGCTGCGAAGAAAAATAGATGACAAACTGTTAGCCTGGAAGCTTGATCCGGAGCACAAACCTTTGATCGTAAAAGGTGCAAGACAAATCGGAAAAACAGAAAGTATTCGAAAGTTCGCCGGGCAGAACTTTGAAAACGTGATTGAAATCAATTTCGCGCTCCAAAAGCAGTATCGGGATATCTTTGATTCAGGCTTTGAAGTTGATTCAATTTTAAATGCTGTCTCCTTTCACAACCCTGAATTAGTATTTACTCCCGGAAAAACTCTTTTTTTCTTTGATGAACTCCAGGCATGCCCAAATTGTGCTACATCTTTGAAATCCTTTCATCTGGACAAACGTTTTGATGTAATTTGTTCCGGCTCCCTGATGGGAATCAGCTATAAACAGATCGAATCCAACAGTGTGGGATTCAAGGAAGACATTGAAATGTATTCCATGGATTTTGAGGAATTCCTATGGGCGAAAAGCTATCGGCCGGAGCAGATCGATAAACTCTATCAGCATATGCTCAGCATTGAGCCGCTTTCACCGGCGGAAATGAGCGCCCTTACTGAAGTATTCCGTGAATATATGACTGTTGGCGGAATGCCGGAAATTGTGAACACCTTCGTCAAACAGAAAAATTACAGTGGAATTCTCAAAATGCAGCGGCAGATCCTGCTGGATTATGAAGAAGATATTACCAAATACGCAGATGGAATGGATCAAACAAGGATCCTCAATGTGTATCGCAAGATACCGGTTTTTCTTGGTAAAGAGAATAAAAAATTTCAAATCTCAAAAGTAGCTCCCGGTGCAAGAAGCCGTGATTACATCGGAACCGTTGAATGGCTGGAAAATGCGGGAATCGTAAACAGGGCTTACTGTCTTTCACAACCGGAACTCCCGCTCAAAGGGAATTATGAGCCGGATAGCTTCAAATTATTTTATGCAGATACCGGATTGTTGATCGCTTCTCTTGATGATGAAGCACAGGAAGATCTGCGGAATAACCGTAATTTCAACACATATAAGGGTGCTCTCTATGAAAACATCATGTCAGAGATTCTCAGAAAACAGGGGTACCCGCTTTTTTATTGGAAGAACGAAAAAGGAACGATCGAAATTGATTTCTTTGTCCGTGACAGGGATTCTTTGATCCCCTTAGAAGTAAAAGCGAATAACGGAACCGCACTTTCCATGAACAAACTGATCGGAAAAGAATCATTTGCAGATGTTCAGTACGGAATTAAATTCGCACACAAAAACATCGGGTATAACGGGAAATTTTATACTTTTCCTTACTTCCTGTCCTTTTTGCTGAAAAAATATTTAAGAGAAAAAGCACAAAGATAAATCGTAACTGCTCTGAAACGAGATCGAGTATGAATGTGAGCAGGAAGTGATAAGATTTTTACACAGAAAATTAGATTAAACCACATTACTGTGTATTTCACCTGTGTCAAGGGGACGGTTCCTTCCGTCACCTTGC
>CAYWGX010000284.1:0-3092 GCA_964457635.1 uncultured Leptolinea sp. | reverse complement strand
TGTAACAGAAAAGCTTGAAGCAGTAACAAACTGATCTACTGCGCGCCATCCTTTTATGGGGACAGGCCAACTGACTCTATACTTAGTCAGTTATACCTGTCACCTACTGAGCGCCATCCTTTTTCAACACGGCGAGGACGGTGCGGAAGATACAGAGCAGATCAAGATAGGGGGAGCAGTTCTTGACGTAATAATATTCCAGTTCCAGGCGTTCGCGGTAGTCGATGTTGCTCCGTCCGTTGCAGCCCCACCAGCCGGTGATGCCGGGCTTGACCTTCTGGTAGAGCATCAGCCCGCCATGCTGTTCCAATTCCCCCGCCACCAGCGGCCGGGGACCAACCAGGGACATGTCCCCGATCAGCACGTTCAGCAGCTGCGGCAGCTCATCGATGGAGGTCTTGCGCAGCACTCTGCCGACCTTCGTGATGCGCGGATCGTTCTCAAATTTCTGATTCTCTTCCCACTCTTTGCGCCACTTTTCTTCCTTCAGCATCTCCTTGAGCCGCGCATCCGCGTCCGGCACCATGGAGCGGAACTTCCAGATTTTGATCAGCTTACCGTCCTTTCCCACCCGGGTGTGACGGTAAAAGACCTTCGCCGTATCCCCGGACATGAGGTTCGCCAGCTTGACGATCAACGTGATGGGGATCAACAGGAGCAGTCCGACCAGCCCGCAGAGAATGTCGATTACCCGCTTGATGCCGAGGTAAAGGATCTGTCCCGGCGTGAAGGAGAAGGCACCGATGGAAAGCGTCTTATAAATGCCGACGTTGAGGATGTACTGGTCCTCCGGCTGGAATCCGATGGCCGATTCCACCACCATGTTCAGTCCCACCGCATTGGCATTCAGCCGTTCCAGCACACCCGGCTCCACCAGTCCCGGTGTCACCGCCACCAGCACCTCGCTGATGTTGTGATCCAGGATGAAGCGCTCGTAGCCCTTCCCGATCACCGGGATCAGCCCGGAGCCCTCCACCTCGATGCGGGAAAGCGTCTGTCCGTCCACCAGGTGGATGCCCTGAATGTCATAGAGCCGAAAGTCGCCCGCGGTCACGTTGCGAACCGTCTTGTTGATCGTCTCCAGCGATCCGATGATGAAAAGCGGGATCTGCTTCGTAGTCTGGACCACCACCTTCCCGCTCACCAGCAGCTTCTTCCATAAGAACTTCAGCAGTGTCGAGAGCAGGAAATAAATCCCGTACATCACGAAGGACATTTCTCGGGAATAGGTCGCGCCGATCTTGAAGGCGTAAAATATCCCGGAGGCCGCCAGCAGGTTGTACAGCGCCAGCCGGAAGGAAGTGATGATCTCCATATAGTAGGGGCGTTTCAGGATGCCGCTGTACGGGTTTAGGATAAAGTTGAAGAGAACATTCAGCACCAGCACCAGGAACAGATATCGCACCCAGTCCGTGTTCTGGTAAAAATTCAGGTCGTGAAACTTCAGGTAGTAGGAGATCAGGTACGAGAGGAACAGCGCGATCAGGTCAACGGCGATGAAGTCAATGTGCTTCAGCCAGGAATACTTCGATTTGATTTGCATCCTATAAAAAGTTGAAAGTAGAAAGTTGAAAGTTGAAGGGAAATAAGAAACCAGGGTGATAGATGGGGTCAGGAACCGGGGGCCAGGGGCCGGGGAAAGGAAAATCAGAGATAAGGAATCTTAGTTTTCGTACGATAATTCGTGATTTTTACAGGTTTTCGTACGTTAAATTCAAAATTTACCCCGGAAATCGATTATAATATCTTTAAGGAGTTTATCATGAACGTAACAGCTACTGAATTCAAAACAAATCTCGGAAAATATTTTGAACTTGTGCTTTCTGAAGATATCTGGATCACCAAAAACGGGAAAACCATCGCCAAACTGATCAATCCGAATATTTCAGCCGTTGACTCCATCAGCGGTGTTCTCAAAGGAAAAGTTCCGGAAACACTAAACCGACATTCTTTGCGTGAAGAGAGGCTTTCCCGCTATGAAATTGATGATTGATACGAACATAATACTGGATGTTTTGCTCCAACGGGAGCCCTTTTACAAGGATTCAAAAGCGGTTCTGAAAATGTGCGAGCAAGGTAAGCTCCATGGCTTTGTTTCCGCTTCGACGATTACGGATATTTTTTACATTACAAGAAAAGCCCTTGGAAATACTGATGATACTTACCGCGTGATTGGAAAAATCCTCAATATCGTCAAAATTCTCAGCGTGACATCTGAAGATGTGAATCAGGCTTTCCAGCAAAAAGCACGAGACTTTGAGGATTGTCTTCTTGCAGCCTGCGCTAAATCAAACAAATGTGATGCGATTGTTACCAGAAACCCCAGGGATTTTCTCTCTTTTAATATCCCTTTGCTCGATCCGAAATCCTTACTTGGTGGTAGTTGATAGTTAGCAGTTGGTAGTTGATAGTTGGCAGTTGATAGATAATAAGGGCCGGGGAACGGGATTCTTATTTCTGATTTCTGATTTCTTATTTGCTAATGAGTTCAAGTCCCAGGCTGACTTCCGTTTTGCGGTTGAAGATGTTCATCTCAAGGATAGCGGCACCCTGCCGGCGTTTGATGCGTTTGATATTTCCCTCCTGACCGACCAGGGGGCCGGAGGTCACCTTTACTGTGTCACCCTCTATATAGCCTTCGGAGATGTCGATGATGCCATGATCGTTGACCAGCTTCAGCAGGAGCGTCTCCTCGTGCTTGTAGACCGGACAGTAGAGGTCGTCAATATGCAGCACGACGTTGAAGCCCGGGAACCACTTGATATTGTTGACAAACTCTTTGATGTGATCCGTCTCGATAAAGAGATAGGAAGGGAACAGGATCAGCTTGACCAGATGGCTCTTCCCCTTGTAATAATGGCGTTTGAGCCGATAGGGGATCAGACAGCGGGAATAGAGCGCCGGATCGGCATAATCATAGATCATCTGCCGCGTTTTCTCTTCCTGTCCTGTGGATGTCCAAAGTACGTAAAACATAAGTCGCCCAATTAATTTAATGAAAAATGAATAGTGAATAATGAATAGTGAATAGCTAAGGAAACGCTGATTAATCCAACATGCCTTCATAGGCGCCACGATAAATGAAACCTTGA
>CAYWGX010000283.1:0-3122 GCA_964457635.1 uncultured Leptolinea sp. | reverse complement strand
ATATCATATTCATGTTCCGCAAGTTCTTCCGGCACTTCGTTCTGCATTACCCAGGAACAGGCAAACCCTGACATGTACCGGACTTCTGAATCGATCACATTCCACTGATCGTCCTCAAAGGATTTCTCTCCGTTGATATAGGGATCGATGATCTCTGAATAGGAGCCGATCATAGAATAACAGGCGTCCAGAACTGACAGAAACTTCTGGGAATCCTCAGCATAACCGTCATAATGTCTCAGGTAGATTCCGTTTTCCAGTGAAAATGTTCCGTCCCCGTTGTCAATAAACGGCGTATCCGCGCTGCATAAACAAACAGTTCCGAAAAGGAACACGGCAAGGAATAAAGAGATAAATGTGGTTTTATTCGGCATATTTGAACCTCCGGGAGAAAGCTTACTAACAGCAATGGGTTTTGTATTGTTTTCGGGGAGGCTAAAATGCTTGACTTTCTGAAAAAAGATTACGGCTTTTCAGTAATGCTTATCTTTTTGTTTTGTTTGTCTGTTTTCTGTTCCTGCGAAAAATCAGAGCCGTTTTCCGTTGAGGACAGAATCAACGCTGTTGAACCGGCGAAGGAGAAAGGTTCGGCATGGATCACGATCGGAGACAGAACCTTCCTTTTTACTGAGGAGACACTTTTTGTGGATTCCTGGGGCGGATACTTTTCAGGAAAACAGAATGCTGAGATTGACGATGCGCTTGTCGGTAAATATTGTCTTGCCGGATGGGGAAAGAATGACGTGTCCCGGCTTCTGCTTCTCGATGTATCCGGTTGGCAGCAGCCACTATTTACCACGCGGAGCCGCTGAAATCTCAATTCCCTTTTTGCGCATGTGAAAGCAGGTTCAAAACACTTTGAATCCTATACAATTCCCGGATAAGAGGAGGAAAAGAGAAATATGGAAATCAAGACCCTTGAATACAGATTGGATTATGGGCTGCTGGATTTTATCCTCGATTTGATTCCGCCCGCAGCCGCAATCTTTTTGTGTGTAAAAATCATCAGATTCGGATGGAAGCAGATCAATGATGTCTATGAATCCCTGCAACGGTTCAGCTGCTCCATATTGATTGCGGCAGGAATTGTCTTCGGATGTGTTTTCCTTTATGAAATTCTGGAGTCGACCATCACCGGTAGCAACAGGAAAGTGCAGATCCAGCGCTTAATGGACTGCTATCTGATCTCTTTCGGCTGTCACAGACACTTTTTTCGAAGATCGGATGTCGCTGCATTTAATTACGATGAGAAACGGAAACGATTGCTGATCGGAGTCATCCGCTGTCTTGAAAAAAGAAGGGGAATATATTCATATTCAAGGCTGTTTCAGAAAACGGACAATCCTTTTATTCCCGCGGGACCCGCTGGATATCTTTCCCCTTTAGTGGAAGGCGGAATTTGCCAGATCAAATTCGGATCGGCTCATCCTAAGCAATTCGGACTTCTCAACCCTTTTTGCTGGACTTCGGTTTCCGGTTTTCAGCTGATAGAAAAGGACCGGAAATTTGAAATATCTATTCCATGCCCTTCCGAAGAAATCGCGTCAGTAATCGCAGCGGAAATCATAAAATCAGGGAAGATAAAAATCGTGTGTGCTGATTAGTAACATTTGGGGAGGAAGGCAGCCATGACCGACAGTATAAACTATTTTTTCATGATCGCAAAGGAGAAATAAAGGTATGGAAAAGAAAAAAGGATGCGGTTTTGTTTCCGTTTGTTTCATTCTGAGCATTGGGATTTTCTTTGGACTTACGACCTGGATAATGTTTCAGGCCAGGTAAGGTTTTCAGGAGGGATAATGATTCTTTCGGTCTCAAATCATAAGGGCGGAGTCGGAAAAACGACTGTTTCCACACTGCTGGCCGCTTACACTGCAAGACATACCGATAAAAAGATCCTGCTGATAGATGCGGATCACAACCGGGGCTCTTCTTCTATATTCTTTTCGAATAAGGAACCGGAATGCAGCATTTTCGATGCATTTCAATGTTATGCGGAAGATCCGCATGATACCGTATCCATATCGGGAACAATGAAGAAAGCCGTGGTTAAAGCTGAAGGTTACGACAACCTTTTCATTCTTCAATCGTCCAGGAAGCTTGCGCAGATCACGGCTCTGGGCCTTGAAGCCGAAGCATTGAAGGATATGATAGAAATTGCTCATTTTGACCGCTATGCTCTGGTCATCATCGACTCAGGAACGGTTCCTGTGATCGTTTCCATGTGCATCACAGCCTGTGACCGTCTGCTCATTCCCATGATGATGTCCCAGCAGTGCATCGGTCCGACCCGGAATACCATCAACCTGGCAAAGCGTAAACATGCCGGCATACTTGGCCTGATTCCTCTTACCGTCGGAAAATCAAAATGGGACCGGGCGATCCTTGAAAACTGGGCTGAGATCATCAGCGGTACTCCGGAACTTGGATGGAAACTGGGGCTGATGGAAGGAATCCCGCAGAGCAAAACCATTGTCAAAACGGATCTGATCAATGGCTCTATCCCTGCGGTTGCACTGCCTTCAATGGAAAAGTTATTTTCAAGTTTGAATATATAACAGGAGAAGACCTGATGCCGAAAACACCTGATAAGAATGCGATTGCCAGAAAAATGTTTGATGAAGGAGATTCAGACGACCTTCTCATTGACGCGGAACGAAGCACAAAGCGTGTTACGATCCGTGATGAATCCAATGTTTCTCTTATCAAACGCCGTTCGCCGGCACAATACATACCGCTTTCCAGCATTGTAAAGAGGAGTTCCGCCCAGATTCGTTTGACTGATTTTGATCCGGAAAAATATCCGGAAGACAAATGTCTTCTGGAAAGCATCCGAAACCGGGGTGTTGTCACCCCGGTCATGGTAAGGGAATACATTGAAGAAGACGATGATTTCCTTGCGGATTCCAAGTATGAACTGATCTACGGACACCGGCGGGTTTCAGCCTGTAAAGTGCTCGGGTTTACAACGATTCCGGCTTTTGTGGTTGAATCAACTGTCAATGCCGCTGATGTCACGATGACAGAAAATATTGGCGTGCGAACTCTGAACGCATATGAACGGGGACGTGAATTTGATAATTACCTCGCAACTCATGATATATCCATGCGTTCACTTGCGG
>CAYWGX010000282.1:0-3132 GCA_964457635.1 uncultured Leptolinea sp. | reverse complement strand
GAGGCATGTTGGATTAATCAGCGCTTCCTTAGTAGTTAGTAACTTGCAGTATTATCATTCAAAAATCGGGAAGCTGTGTTTTCCGCACAAACTTCCCGTATTTTCTCATGATTTTGAAGGGTAATACGATTTGATCAGCGGGCGCGCAGCGCCATCCACATTTTCACCCTTCACCTTTCACCTTTTTATTCAAGCGTCATTTCGACATGATCCAGATATTTGGCAACGATGGCCGGTTTATTCTCAGCGATATATTTCGCGGAATAGGTGTCGAACAGTTTGAGTTCATCGGTCGGGATCATCTTGGCGTTGGTCGGGACACCGGTGCGCAGCGGGCGCAGGTTCAGTTCCGCGGCAACTGCGTTCTGGGATTCTTCGGAAAGGACGAAGTCGACGAACTTCTGAGCGGCTTCCATGTGCGGAGCACCCTTGATGATCTGCACGGATTCACCCGGGAAAATGACGCCTTCGGAAGCGTAGACGACTTTCACCGGATGTTCGCCGGTGGCTTCCAGTTCAACGCAGGGATCTTCGTAGCTGAGGCCGACCGCATATTCACCGTTGGCAACGCCGTTATAGACCTGAGAGGAAGAAGAAGCGATCTTGCCATCGAGGTTGACGAGGAATTCATCGATAAAGTCCCAGGCTTTGTCGCTCATCGGGTCGCCGTCGCCCATGCCATAAAGCATGCCGATCAGGCACTGGAACGCGGAAGAAGAGTTCGCCGGATCGGCGGAGATGATCTTGCCCTTCAGCTGCGGCTGGGTGAGGTCGGCATAGCTGTTGACTTCGATGCCCATTTCCTTGAGCATATCGGTGTTGACGATCATGACGTTCGGTTCGGCATAAGCGCTGTTGAAGCAGTTGGTGCCGTCATTCTGAAAGGCGGGCATCAGCTGGTCATTTTCAGTCGGGACATAAACTTCAAACAGGTCGCGGTTTGCTGCCAGCATGGTTTCATCAGCAGCCCAGTGGATGTCGACGGTCACATTGCCGGATTCCACTTCAGCCTTGACACGCTGCAGAACCTCACCGGAGGAACCGGTGATCATTTCGACTTTGATCCCGGTCGCCGCTTCAAAAGCAGGGATGACGATGTTATTCAGACGTTCATTGCGGGCAGAATAAATGACCAGAGTATCCTGAGCCATTGCCATACCGCATACGGAAAGCAGCATCACCAGTGCCGCCATTAAAACAAACAACTTTTTCATACATCCTCCATAAAGATTCAGATTTTAAATTGTGAAAAACCTTTTCACTTTGTCAATCATATCATAAAGGTCATTTTTTCCCAAAGTGTAAAAATACAAATAAATCAGTGATATTCCTCACAACTTTGGAAAATATCACGAATTAATTAGCAAAAAAACCTCTGCTACTCTTGACATGTAGGGAATTCGTGTAAAATTGACTCATAAATTAAATTTTTGAACCGTGAAACGAATCAGGAGTAAAGAAAAGATGTTTCATACGATTATTATTGTAGGTAATGTTGGACGAGATCCCGAAATGCGCTATACACCCTCCGGTGCTGCCGTGACTTCCTTCAGTGTGGCCACCAGCCGCAACTATAGTTCCCAGGGACAGAATGTCAAAGAGACCATCTGGTTCCGCGTATCCTGCTGGGGACGCCAGGCTGAAATCGCCAATACGTATGTCAAAAAGGGACAGAAGATCCTGGTGGAAGGCCGCCTTGTCGCCGACCAGAGCGGCAACCCGCGCATTTACACCCGCTCCGACGGCACTGCTGCTTCTTCCTTTGAAATCAGCGCCACCAATATCAAAATGCTCTCCAGCCGTTCCGAAAGCGAAAACGGGTACGGAAACAACGGCGGCGGCTACGGCCAGTCCAACAACATGCAGGGCACCGGCACCTATCCGTCTACCCCGTACACAGACAACGACATGGGTTCCAGCGTCGGCATGTATGAAGACGGCAACCCGGACGACGACAATATTCCGTTCTAAGGCGCTCCATGTCAAGAATCACGGAAATTGCCGAAGCTGCCCATAAGGATTTTGAAGCCCGGACCCTGGCAAGGGACGCAGCTCTCACCCGTTCCCGGGCGCTCATCCGTCACTCCGCCAATGCCATCCGTGCCATCCACCGCAGTGAATCGGAGCTGGCACACGAGCACCTGGACGAGGGACGGAAGATCGTGGATGCGCTCAAGGCGGATCTGGCTGCCTACCCGGACCTCTATTATGCCGGCTACACGCAGGATGCCATCAAAGAATTCTGCGAAGCGACGCTTACGACAGCTTATATCGAAGGCCGTGAGATCCCCACCCCGGAAGAGATGGGGGTCGTCACCTCCACCTACCTCCGCGGTATGGCGGAAACTCCCGGAGAGCTGCGCCGCCGGACCATGGACATTCTGCGCATGGGATATTCCGATGAGGCGGAACGTCTGCTGGCCCAGATGGATGAGATCTATTCCATCCTGGTCACTATGGACTACCCGGACGCGGTCACCAACGGTCTGCGCCGCCAGACGGACCTGCTCCGCGGCATCGTGGAACGGACCCGCGCGGACTTGACCCTGAGCCTGCGGGAGGATAAACTCAAGGAGCTGCTGGCAAAGGCTATCGAAACCTATTCAAAAGGTGAAGGGTGAAGGGTGAAAATAAGGATGGTGCTCCGCACCTCTGATTCCTGCCGGCACATTCTTCAACACTATTAAACATCACAAAATGCCTCCCCAGTGAGGCATTTTTTATATCTCCGGAACTGTCACCTTGTGCGTCCAATTGCAAGGCAGGAGTCAGATCCCGCCTGCGGGGTCTGACCCCGACTTGTAAAAGAGATTTGACTCCACCTTGCAGCGGGAATTTGTCTTTTTCCATATTCCGAATTACCGGGACAGGTGATTTGTTTCGGTATGTGTAATTTGTAATGACTTGAAAAAAAATGGCAAATGTTTTATACTGAAAATATATATGTCTAATGGGAGGAGTTTTGTTATGGAAATGATATCCGTACCTGTAACTGTTCCAAAGGATATGGCTCCTTATTTGGATAATACCGATAAAAAAGGTCCTTTGAACGGAATGCGATGATGCTTTATCCATATATTCAGGATCTGACTATGTCTCATGGAAGGGCGGCAGAGATTCTCGGTGTAAATA
>CAYWGX010000281.1:0-3143 GCA_964457635.1 uncultured Leptolinea sp. | reverse complement strand
CGGCGTGAAGTCCGACAACATCTTCCTGATCTACCAGGATACCTATATCATGGGTAATCCGGGTCACTTTATGGGCTCCACCGACGTCGAAGTTCCGGAAAAGTACTTCACTGTGAAATAATCTTTCACGATCATAGATCAATTACGAAGGGGGAGCCACCCGTGCTCCCCTTTCCTTGTATTCAGGATCAAGGAGTAAGGAACAAGGGGCAAGATATAGATCGATTTATCGCTTTCTGATTCTCGATCCTTGATCCTTGATCCTTGATCTTAAAAGGGAAAACTATGAGTAAAGAAAACGCTCCATTACTGGAGATGAAAAACATCAAAAAGAACTTTTTCGGCAACCAGGTGCTGGTGGACATCAACATCACCCTCCACGCGGGGGAAGTGCTGGGTCTCGTCGGTGAGAACGGTGCCGGGAAAAGTACTCTTATGAAAATCCTGTTTGGCATGGACGAGATCCGGGAAACCGGCGGATATGGCGGTGATGTGCTCATCAACGGGGAAAAGGTCAATTTTCAGTCCCCCTTTGATGCTCTGGCTGCCGGTCTCGGCATGGTCCATCAGGAATTTTCTTTGATTCCCGGTTTCACAGCAGCGGAAAACATTCTGTTGAACCGGGAACCTACGAAAAAAAGTGTCGTTTCCGAGATATTCGGTCAGAGGCTGAACATCCTTGACCGAAAGAAGCTCGATGAGGAAGCTCGTGAGGCAATTGACAAGATGGGCGTCAAGATCGATGATCAGATGGTTATCGCGGAAATGCCGGTCGGACACAAACAGTTCACCGAAATTGCCCGGGAACTCAGCAATGACAAGCTCAAGCTGCTGATCCTGGACGAACCGACAGCAGTGCTGACGGAAAAAGAAGCGATCGCCCTGCTGGAGTCCATCAAAGGTATGGCATCCCGCGGCATCGCGGTGATCTTCATCACCCATCGTCTGCAGGAGATCATGGAAGTATGTGACCGGGTCGTCGTGATGCGCGACGGTCATGTAGTTCAGGATGTGCCTTCCAAAGAAACAACGATCCCGGAAGTGACCCGCTGGATGGTGGGCCGCTCTGTTGACAACACCAGAGCGAATGCCAATAAAGCTGCTGATGATGACTCCGGTAAAGAGATCATCATGTCCATCCGCAAGCTTTGGGTGGATATGCCCGGTGAAACAGTCCGCAACGTGAATTTGGACATTCGCAAGGGAGAGATCCTTGGCATCGGCGGTTTGGCCGGTCAGGGAAAGCTTGGCATCCCCAACGGTGTTATGGGCCTTTATGAAGCCGGCGGTGAAGTGACTTTCATGGGAAAGAAGATCGCGCTGAATTCTCCCCGCAAGTGTCTCGATTCAAAGCTGGCCTTCGTTTCGGAAGACCGCAGAGGCGTCGGGCTGCTGCTGGATGAGACGCTTGGCTGGAACATAGCTTTTCCTGCCATGCAGATCAACAACAAATTCCTCAAAAAATATTTGGGCGGCCTGGTCACCTGGCGTGATGAAGTAGCCATTAAAGAAGTCACGGAATACTACATCGATCTGCTGCAAATCAAGTGCACGGGGCACAAACAGAAGGCCCGTGAGCTTTCCGGCGGAAACCAGCAGAAGATCTGCCTGGCAAAAACTTTCGCGCTGGAACCTCAGTTCCTCTTTGTTTCCGAGCCGACCCGCGGTATTGACGTGGGTGCGAAAGCGCTGGTGCTGGATGCGCTTCGCAAGTTCAACGAGGATTCCGGTGTGACCGTTGTGATGATCTCCTCTGAACTGGAAGAACTGCGCATGACCTGCGACCGCATTGCCATCGTTTCCGGCGGCAGGATCGCCGGCATCAAACCGGCGAGCGCATCCTCCGAAGAATTCGGTGAGCTGATGGTCAGCATGGTGAAGTGAGGCTGATATGGAAGAAACGAAAACAACTACCTTTATGGATAAGCTCAAAGGATGGGCCCACAGTTTCGGTCTGCCTCGTCTGATCATTGCCGGTTTCCTCCTTGTGCTGTTTATTGCCGCTCCTATTGTTGGTGCGGATTTTTGGATGCAGGTGACCAACACCATCAACCGCTTCAGCTGGAACGCGATCATGGTGCTGGCAATGGTGCCGATGGTCCACTCCGGCTGCGGCCTGAATTTCGGCCTGCCGCTGGGCATCATCGCCGGTCTGCTGGGTGCCACTCTTTCGATTGAATGCGGCTTCCACGGCTTTATGAGCTTTGTGATGGCTATCGTCATCGCTACTCCTTTTGCCGTCCTGTTCGGCTGGATCTACGGGAACCTGCTGAACAAGATCAAAGGCGGCGAAATGATGATCGCGACCTATGTCGGTTTCAGTTCCGTCTCCTTTATGTGCATGATGTGGCTGCTGCTGCCTTACAAGAGCCCGAACATGGTCTGGGGTCTGGCAGGCAAAGGGCTGCGTACCACCATCTCTCTGGAAGGTTATTACGATAAGGCCCTGGCGAACATCCTGCAGATCAACATCGGAAAACTCTCCATCCCCACCGGTGCGATCCTTTTCTTTGCGCTGCTGGCATTCCTGATGTGGGCTTTCCTGCACACCAAGACCGGCACAGCCATGACGGCTGTCGGCTCGAACCCGACCTTCGCAAGGGCTGCCGGTATCGACATCGACAAGACCCGTACCCTTTCCGTGATCATTTCCACCTGGCTGGCGGCCATCGGCATTTTGGTCTATGAACAGGGCTTCGGTTTTATCCAGCTCTATATGGCGCCGTTCTACATGGCTATGCCGGCGGTTTCCGCGATCCTGATCGGCGGTGCCTCGGTCAATAAAGCCTCCATCACCAACGTGATCATCGGCACGATCCTCTTCCAGGGCATCGTGACCATGACCCCGACTGTGATGAACAACATGGTGAAGTCATCCGCATGATCGCCTCCAATGGTATGATTCTTTATGCGCTGACACGGAAATCGGAGGCATAGCGATGAAAAAATCATTCAAAAGCATCCTTCTTGACAATTCCGTGCCGATCATGTTCGTCATCATCTGCGCGATCTGCATCCCGCTTTCCGGTTTCTCCCCGACCTATCTGATCAATGAGATCGTCACCCGGCTCGGACGGAACGCCTTCCTGATCCTCAGCCTGCTGATCCCGATCATGGCCGGTATGGGGCTGAACTTCGGTATG
>CAYWGX010000280.1:0-3181 GCA_964457635.1 uncultured Leptolinea sp. | reverse complement strand
GATGAAATCAGTCCTTCTTCGCGGCCTTCCTGACGGCCTTCTTCACGGCCTTCTTCCCTGAACAGTTCCATGGTTTCGACTTCGTTGTATTCTGCCAGTAACATACCTTTTACCTCCGCTCTGTGTGCAACCAGAAATGGTTTGATCAGAAAATCGTCCGGCATGGCTGTGATCGCCTGATCGATCGCACTGCTCACGCCGTCTTCATCTTTCTTTTTATGGTTCCTGCGAACTTCCGCCACCAGCCATGAGTACTCCATCAGCGGCCGGCATTTTTCCAGCAGTTCTTTATTTCTGCCGTAATTGATGTTCAACATCCGTACCCGGACTTCGATATCGCCTTTTGATCCCTTCGGGAAAGAATCACTGAGCTTGAGGATCACCTCATCCGGCTGGTCCGCGGTACCGTTGTAAAAAACCACCAGTCTCGGCGCCGGCAGTTGGATCAATTTGCTGCCGTATTTATTCAGTTTTCTCTGCAGGATATATTTCTCGAAGAGATTTCCAGCATACTGCATCATACGCAGCGGCAGATTGGGATTGTAGGACGACTGCTGCTCGAAAAGGTTCATCTCGTCGGAGATCAGGATGGATACATCGTTATGCATCCCGAGGTACATGATCTCTTTGATGGTCGTGATTTCGATGGCATCTGGGTCTGTATAGGCCGTGTTATTGATGGCATTGTACAGACTCAGCGTCCATGCCTTGTTCTCTTCCGAGCCAAAGATAAAGGTGAATAATCGATCTTTATATTGAATGTTATCCGCCGCCATTATGATTCTACCCTCCCGGTGAGTCATCTTTGTTCTTATTTTATCATGATTGAGGCCGGAAATCAATAGTGAGATTTCATTCTTTGCAATAGAACCGGCTTCGTCAGTTATTTGAAATATCAAATTTACACAACAGAAAGGCAATAGAAAATGAAAGAAAAAGTATTGGCAGTATTACAGGAAGAATTTCCGGAGATCGATTTCACCGCATCGGATGCACTGGTTGACGACGGCATCCTTGACTCGCTGACCATCACCGGCATCATCGCCGCGCTCACGATGGAATTTGGGATCACCATCCCCTACGAGGAAATCATCGAGGATAACTTCAACTCCGTCGCCGGTCTGGCGAAGATGGTGGAAAGGCTGCAAAAGTAATATGGTCGATACGCTGATCTACCGAATCGGAGAGCTTGCGCAGACACAGCCGGAAAAAACGGCTGTGTTTTTCAAAAAGGAATCCCTGAGTTATTTCCAGCTGTATCAAAAGGCACTGGGTGTGAGCGAAAGCCTGCGGGGAATGGGAATTGCTCCCGGAGACCGTGTATGTTTTTCGGCAGTCTCAAAGCCCGAAATGATCGCTGTATATTTGGGAATTCAGGCCTGCGGTGCGGTTTCAGTCTTTCTGGATAAAAGCGCGACACCGGTACATATGGCTGAGATCTGCAAGATCGCCGGGGCAAAGGTGATATTTACCGATAAGCCAATGGGAGAGGCAGAGCCGGGCTGTCCGGTGAAATTCCTGCGGGAACTTTATAATAATGCCGACCCTTCTGCGGATACTCAGGCCCCAATGCAGCCTTTGAACGAAGATGACCTGTCCGAGATCCTTTTTACCTCGGGAACCACCGGAAAACCCAAAGGAGCAATGCTTTCCTATAAATCGGTCTCCAATATCCTGATGAACACCATCGAGGGAGTCGGATATTCATCACAGACAATCATGCTGCTTCCCTTGCCGCTGAACCATTCCTTTGCACTGCGTGTGCTGCGTGCTGTTTTATACAGCGGCGGAACGATCGTGCTGCAGAATGGCTTTACCTTTGCCAAAGAAGCGGAAAACAATATCCTGGCCTTTGACTGCAATGCTCTTGCCTGTGTGCCGGCATCTTACGAAGTTGTGAAAGGACAGATGCAGGATGCTTTTGTCCCGGTGTTGAGCAAACTGAATGTTATTGAATTCAGTGCTGGCAGCCTATCAGTCGGACAGCGGCGGGAGATCACGGATCTGCTTCCGGAGGTCCATATCCATAACGTCTGGGGCAGCTCTGAAAGCGGCGGTGCGATCTTCTGTGATGTAACGGCTGTGAGCAAGAACCCGGAAGCGATCGGATCACTTGGCAGGCCGCTTGCCGGTAAGGTGGAGACGGCTTTTCTGCGTGAGGATGCACCGCTGGATGATCCGGAAAAGATCAGCGGACATCTGAGCGAGTGGTTCATTGAGACAGATGCCGCTCATCCCGGACGGATGGCAATCCGCGGGGATATGCAGATGATCGGGTACTGGAATGATCCGGTGAATACCGCATCCACGCTGATCGATGGCTGGCTGATCACCGGTGACATGGCTTATATGGATACGAACGGGAATATCTTCATGCTCGGCCGGGCGGATGACATCATCAACATGGGCGGAGAAAAGGTCTCCCCGCTTGAGGTTGAAAATATCGTCAGTCAGTATGAACATATCCGGGATTGTGCCTGCATCGGTGTTGAGGATAAGCTATTGGGGCAGGCTCCGGTCCTGTTTGTGGTGACGGGGATGGGATATGATGAGACGGCATTTTCCAAATGGCTGGCGGGCAAAATTGAGCGGACAAAGCTTCCTCAGAAAATCGTCACGCTGTCGGAGATTCCCCGGAACCGTATGAAGAAGATCGACCGGAAGAAATTGAAAAAGATGTGGGACAATCAGGATTCCCTGGCGCTGATGAATCCGGTGGTGGACGCGATTCTTTCCCGGCGCAGTATCCGGAAATTCACGGATCGGGGGATTCCGCGGGATGTTCTGGATATGGTCCTGAAGTGCGGATACCATGCACCCAGCGGACATAATATGCAGAGCTGTCACTTTACCGTGCTGACAAAAGAAGCAGATATTGCACGGCTGAAAGAAGCTGCTGTGATTGCTGCGAAGCCACTCAAAGTGCATGTTTACGGGTTTGAGAATCCAAAAGTGCTGATCCTGGTCTCTAATGATGAGCGGAATCCGTACGGCTGTCAGGATGCATCCTGTGCTGCGCAGAACATGATGCTGGCGGCCCAATCCTATGGGATCGGCTCGGTGTGGCTGAATCCGCTGATGACATTGCGGAACGTGGAGCCCGTGAAGGCACTGCTCGATGAATTCGGGATCCCCGGCAATCATATTGTGTGGGCGTCGGTCGCCCTCGGCTATCCCGTGA
>CAYWGX010000279.1:0-3191 GCA_964457635.1 uncultured Leptolinea sp. | reverse complement strand
GATTGGCTTTCGCCGGATCCTGTTCAGCTTCAACCAGGACATAACCTTCATAATTGTTTTCAGCAAGGACTTCGAAGATAGAGGTGAAATCTACATCACCATCGCCCGGAACCGTAAAGACACCGGCACGGACCGCATCCAGGAAGCTCATGTTCTGCTTCTTGACTTCTTCATAGACCTTCAGGCGCAGATCCTTGAGGTGGACATGCTTAATGCGCTTGATATACTTTTTCAGAACCGGAAGCGGATCGATACCGGCAAAGGAAAGGTGACCGGAGTCGAACAGGAGATAAACCAGTTCCGGATCGGTCTCATCCATCAGGCGGTCAATTTCTTCCACAGTTTGAACCCCGGTTCCCATGTGATGATGGATGGTCAGGTACATGCCTTTTTCACGGGCAAGTGCACCCATTTCATTGAAGCCTTTGCAGACCGTCTTCCACTGTTCTTCAGTGTAGACCGGTTTGTCAGGACCAAGAATCGGCACATCCAACTTACCCTGAATAGAGTTGCCCTGTTCAGAGGCACCGATGATTTTTGCACCGAGGTAATTCAATTTATCGCGGTGGGCGATGAAATTTTTAATGGTGACTTCATAGGGTTCGCTGGTCAGCAAGGAAGAGAACCAGGCATTGCAGACCTGCAGTCCGCGGACATCCAGCTTGTGCTTCAGGACAGCGGGGTCCTTCGGGTATTTGTTACCGATTTCTGTTCCTTTGAAGCCGGCCAGTGCCATTTCACTTACACACTGTTCAAAGGTGTTTTCAGCGCCGAGGTCCGGCATATCATCATTTGTCCAACCAATCGGGGCAATCCCCAATTTCACTTTGTTCGGATCAAGCATTATTTTACCTCTTTTTTAGTTTTCAGAAATCAGTGACCAGTTGTCAGCTTTTTATTCCCGGAATTTGATTCCAGGGGCGCAAACTGACAACTGTGAACTGATAACTATAAATTAATAATCACGTGCTTCAGCGATGTGCTTCTGCATGTCTTTCCAGCAATCAACGACTTTCTGGTCTTTCGCGACTTCCGCAACACCAACGCGCCACCAGTTTTCATATCCCGGTGTCATGCTGCCGTGTTCAACTTTCATATCGAATACACAGACACGGTTTTCGTTCTTCGAATCCTCCAGCGCTGCTTTCAGTTCTTCCAGATTGTGGATAGAATATCCCTTGGCACCGTAGCCTTCAGCGATCTTTGCGATATCCATCGGGACGATCGGACCGTCAAGGAAGCCGGTTTCGGGATTACGATAGCGGAAAACCGTACCAAAAGTCTTCGTGCCCTGGTTGTTCTGCAGGTTTTCAATGCAGCCCCATCCGGAGTTGTCAAAGACCATGATGTTGATCTTTATGCCTTCCTGAATGGCCGTGTACAGTTCACTGTGGAGCATGATGAAGGAACCATCTCCGAGGAAGGTATAAACTTCACCCTGTGGCCAGGCCATCTTGACACCGACCGCAGCACAGACCTCGTAGCCCATGCAGGAAAAGCCATATTCCATATGATAGGTGCAGGGATTGCCCGGGCGGAACAGACGCTGCATGTCACCCGGAAGAGAACCTGAGGAACCGACCGCTACGTCATTTTCATCCATAAATTTATTGATCGTTCCCAGCGCCAATGTCTGCGGGAAAATCCCTTCGGATTCAGGCTTGGAATACCATTCATCAACAATAGCATCCCATTCTTTCTTTGCGGCTGCAATTTCACCGGTATAAGCGGATTTATAACCGCGCTTGCAGAGTTCTTCACCGATTGCTTCCAGGGAAGCTTTTGCATCACCGATGATCGCTTCGCCATCCATCTTGATCGCGTCAAAGTTTGTGACATTGATGTTGAGCATCTTTACATCGGGGTTACGGAACGCCCATTTGGAGCTGGTTGTGAAGTCAGTCAAACGCGACCCGACTGCGATAACCAGATCGGCATCCTTTGCTATCACGTTGGCAGCTTTGCCACCGGTAACACCGACACCGCCAAGGTTCAGCGGGTGTTTCCAATCGATAACACCTTTCCCGGCCTGGGTTTCACCGAACGGAATATTGAAATCTTCCGCAAATTTTTTGAAGGTATCCCAGGCTTCACTGTAACGGACACCGCCGCCGCAGATGAGCATGGGTTTCTTGCTCGCGGAAATCAGATCGGCGGCACGTTTCACCTGATCGGCATTGATCCCGCGGCGATCCATGTGCCAGACACGCTTCTGGAAGAAGAATTCCGGATAATCGTAGGCTTCCCCTTCCACATCCTGCGGCATGCAGACACAGACTGCACCGGTATCAGCCGGGTCGGTCAGCACACGCATGGCGTGGATCATGGCAGTCATCACCTGTTCCGGTCTGCTGATGCGGTCCCAGTAGCGGCAGACGCCCTTGAAGGCTTCATTGACGGTATAACCATAACCATTATAGAATTCAGCCTGCTGCAGCACAGGATCCGGCTGGCGGGTGGCGAAGGTATCGCCGGGCAGGACCAGCAGCGGGATGCGGTTTGCGGTAGCAGTACCACAGGCAGTGACCATATTCATGGCACCGGGACCGATGGAAGAGACGCAGGGGATGATCTTGCGGCGGTTGTGCTGTTTGGCAAAACCGATGGCTACGTGAGCCATCCCCTGTTCATTATGGCCCTGATAGAACCGGAGGTTGTGACCACCCTGTTCCAGAGCCTGGCCAACACCGACTACACAGCCGTGACCGAAGATTCCGATGATCCCGTCTACAAATTTATCTTCTTTCCCGTCAAATTCAATATATTGATTATCCAGGAATTTCACGATCGCCTGAGCCATCGTCAAACGAATACGATTGGTCATTATTCAACCTCCGACATTATTTCTGATTTCTGATTTCTGATATCTGATTTCTTATTTGATTTCAGACAGTTTCACCGGACGGTGTTCTTTCATGGAAAGGTTCGCTGCCTGGGCGATCTTGATCGGCTGCAGACCATCCTGAATGGTGACAGGAACTTCAGTACCGTTCTGGATGGCTTTGATAAATTCGCGAACTTCATCACCGAAGGACTGCATGTATCGTTCCAGGAAGAAGAACAGCGGTTTGTCTTTTGTGACAGCTTCTTTGGTGCTGACAGTCACATTGGTTTCGGTGTCATTATCGGCAGCGGCTGCGCCTTTGGTGCCGAAAACTTCAACGCGCTGGTCATAACCGTAAACAGCCTGG
>CAYWGX010000278.1:0-3230 GCA_964457635.1 uncultured Leptolinea sp. | reverse complement strand
ACAAGCAGAAGCTGGTGGTCCAGTCTGCTCAGGAAGAAATTGCCCGTCAGAATGCAATGAAGGCGCAGGAGGGATAATATTATGATGAACTTTTTGAAAATGCTTGCAACACCGGAATTTTTCTGGTCGATCATTCGTATTTCCGCTCCGATCATCTTTGCGACCCTGGCGGCGATCGTGGTGGAAAAGGCCGGCTTCGCCAACATCGGTCTTGAAGGGCTGATGATGTTCGCAGCGCTCTCCGGCTCACTCATCAGCTATTACACCAAAAGCTGGTTCTGGGGGCTGCTCGCCGCACTGGTGACAGGTGTACTGATGTCTCTGCTGATGGGCTTCTTCGCCTTCAAACTGAAAACGGATATCATCCTCGTCGGCATTGCGATAAACATGATGGGCTCGGGCGGTACGCTGTTCCTCTGCAAGGTCATCACCAACCTCACCGAGGGCAAGGCCATGGCCTCCACCACCGGGCTCATCACCAAGGCGCTCTGCATCCCGGATATCAACATCCCCGTCATCAGCAGCATTCCTTTCCTCGGGAAGGTGATCTCCGGACACAACCTGCTGACCTACTTCGCCTTTATCTTCTGCCTGCTGACTTCCATCATGCTCTACAAGACCCCGCTGGGCCTGAACATCCGCGCAGTCGGTGAGAATCCCAACGCGGCCTCCTCCGTCGGTGTGTCCGTGCTCAACATCAAGTATGTCGCCATCGCCTTTTCCGGTCTGATGTGCGGTTTCGGCGGTGCCTTCATGTCCATGGCATATGCTCAGGGCTGGTCACTGGATATGGTCGCCGGGCGCGGTTTCATCGCCCTGGCCGCGCAGGCCATGGGCGGCGGTGAGTGTCTCGGCGGTATGCTCTCCTCCCTGGTCTTCGGCTTTGCTCAGGCGCTGGGCATCAAGTTCTCCGCCATCGGTCTGGACTCCAACCTGGCCTCGCCGATCCCCTACGCCGTCACCATCATCGGCCTCGTGATCTTCGCACTGGTCCGCAATAACCGGGTCAAGAAACAGCACTCGGCAGCAGCGCTGAAAAATTAGGATATAGGATATAGGATATAGGAGATAGGAGTGAGGAATGAGAAATGAGGAATGCCACTCACTCCACACTCCTCACTCCTCACTCCTTACTCCACACTCCTCACCATTAAGGAGGTTTATGGCAAAGAAAATCCCCATCATCCTGGACGGCGACCCGGGACATGATGACGCCATCGCCTGGGTGTTCGCCCACGGCTGCGGGCTGTTTGACATCCTCGCGGTCACTTCCGTCGGCGGCAACCAGACCATCGAAAAAACCAGCTATAACTCTCTGCGGGTCTGCACCCTCATCGGGCTGCACGCACCCTTTGCCAAAGGCTGCTACCACCCGCTCAACACGGAAATGATGAACGCCCCCACCGTCCACGGTGACTCCGGACTGGACGGCCCCGCCCTTCCGGAACCCGACTTCGCCCCGGAAGAGATCAGCGGCATCGAGCTCTGGGCCCGGGTGATCCGGGACTGCCCGGAGAAAGTGACCATCGTCTCCACCGGCCCGCTCACCAACACAGCGGCCTTCCTGCTGGCTCATCCCGAGCTCAAGGACCGCATCGCGCGCATCAGCCTGATGGGCGGCGGCTGCCTGTTCGGCAACTGGACCCCGGCAGCCGAGTTCAACATCCTGGTGGACCCGGAAGCGGCGAAGATCGTCTTTGAATCCGGCGTCCCGATTTTGATGGCAGGCATCGATGTCACCGAAAAGGCACTCATCAAGTCGGCGGACTTCGAGCGCATCCGCGCGCTGAACAATCCCGTCAGCGACATCGTCTGGCAGTGGCTGGAGTTCTTCTACAAGTTCCACAAGACCATGGGCTATGAGGGCGCCCCGATGCACGACCCCTGCGCGGTGATGGTGCTGGTGCATCCGGAGATCTTCACCATCCGTGATTTTTATGTCCAGATCGAGACGCAGGGCGACTATTGCAAAGGCGCCACCATCACCGACTGGCACAACACGCTGGAGCAGCCGCCCAACGCCTCCTGCCTGCTGGACCTGGACCGCGAGATCTTTGTGAATTACCTGATCGACGCCATCAAGGCTTATGGGGAGGTGGAAAAATGAGCAAGATTCCCGTCTGGATGGACTGTGACACCGGCACCGACGATGCCGTCGCCATCATGCTGGCTACCTTTCTGGATGAGCTGGAGATGCTGGGCATCTCCACCGCTGCCGGAAACACGATCCAGGAGAATTCCTTCCGGAACACCCACCGCATCAACCGCCTGCTCGGGACAGATTACCCGGTCTACCGGGGCGCGGAAAAGCCGCTGATCGTCCCGCTGGTGACCGGTGCTCACATTCACGGGGAGAACGGCCTCGGTGAGGTGGAGCTTCCCATGCCGGAGAACCCGGTGATCCGGGAGGAGAGCGCCTGGGATGCGCTCTATACCTGTGCAAAGGCCCATCCCCATCAGCTGCGCCTGGTCCCCACCGCCCCGCTGACCAACATCGCCATCGCTTTCACCAAATATCCCGACCTGCCCGGGCTGCTGCATTCCGTCAACCTTATGGGCGGCTCTGCCGGTGCGGGCAACATCACCCCGGCCGCGGAGTTCAACATCTATGCTGACCCGCAGGCGGCCGATATCGTCTTCCGCAGCGGTGCGAAGATCAACATGTTCGGACTGGATGTGACCCTGCAGGCCGGCCTGAGCCTCGAGGAAGTCGATGAGCTGGCAGCCTCCGGCAGGCCCGCGGCTGTTTTCACCCGGGACTGTCTGATGCACTCCTGGCCCGTCCTCTCCAAATACGGAGAGACCGGCTTCACCATGCATGATTCCTGCCCGGTGATGTACCTGGCCCATCCGGAGCTCTTTGAAGGGGAAGAAGCCGGCGTTGTCGTGGAGACCCGCGGCACCATCACCAACGGCAAGACCGTGACCGATCTCTACAGTGACAAGCAGTTCCCCTTCTCCAACGCCACCGTGATGCTCAAGCTCGACCGCGACCGGTTCATGGAGATACTGAAAGCAGCGATTTTGAGTTTCTGACCCGCTTCGGACAGAGAGAAAGATACGGACCCGCTTCATCGGGTCCGTATCTTTAGGAAAACGCTGATTAAAAAGGGACATTGGGGACGGGTCCCGCGTGTCCCAGACGTGGGGCGAGCGAAGCGAAGCTCCTGCCCCACATCTATCGGGCGAAGCCCGCACCTTACGGGGCAGGTGGGAACTGCCCGTTGTGT
>CAYWGX010000277.1:0-3232 GCA_964457635.1 uncultured Leptolinea sp. | reverse complement strand
TCTGCTCTTTTTGAAGCCTGCGGATCAGGTCAAGGATCTGCGCCTGGATGGTCACGTCCAGGGCTGTCGTGGGCTCGTCGCAGATCAAAATCTGCGGCTTACAGGCGACGGCAGTGGCGATGACCACACGCTGGCGCATGCCGCCGGAAAATTCATGCGGATACTGCTTGTAGCGGCGTTCCGGATCCGGAATGCCGACCGCATCCAGAATGCGCAGGGTTTCTTCTTTGGCAGCTCTTCCCCGCAGCCCCTGATGGAGTTCGACAGATTCCTGGATCTGATACCCGACGGTCTTGAGCGGGTTCAGGGAAGTCATCGGGTCCTGCGTGACCATGGCGATCTTTTTCCCGCGGATCTTCAGCCACTCCTTTTCGGAGAGTTTGGTGAGGTCCTGCCCATCATAAACGATAGAACCGTGGGTGATGGAGCCGTTTTTGTCCAGCATACCGACAAAACATTTGGTGAAGACACTTTTGCCGGAGCCGGATTCACCGACGATGGCCAGCGTTTCTCCTTCATAAAGGTCCAGGGATGCCCGGCGGATAGCGGTGAGCATTTGTCCGCGCAGGGAGAAGGTCACCTCCAGATCTTTGGCGGATAACAGCGGTTTTTGGGAAAGCACCTGACGCGCACGGGCATCAAATTCAGCAGCTAATTGTTTTCTGTCTGTCATTTTTCAGCCCTCCTTTTATACATGATTGCGCGGATCGCAGGCATCCGAAAAAGCGTTGCCGACCAGATAAAATGTGATGGTGATGATGGATACGATGATAGCCGGGAAGACCAGCGTGTAGGAAGCACGCGGGAACACGGCACGGGCAGCCGAAAGCAGCATACCGAGAGAGGGCTTTGTGATGTCCATCAGGCCGAGATAAGTCAGCGTGGTCTCATAGGCAATGGTGTTGGGGATGGCCAGCGCCAGACGCAGGATGATGACGGAAACCAGGTAAGGGAAGATGTTCCTGTAGAGGATGCGACCCAGACCGGTTCCGAGACACCTTGAAGCCAGGTTATATTCCCGGTCGCGGTACATGAACACCAGATTGCGGACGTTTCGGGCCGTCGCCAGCCAGCCGAAAGCGACCATGGCGATACCCATCGTGACCATATTTTTGCCGACCATCAGCGCAATCAGTGTCATATAGATAATGGTCGGGATGTTATCGATCAGGTTGTAAAGCTCGGTGAAGAAGCGGTCCAGCGAGCGGACATACCCCCAGACCAGGCCGATCAGCACACCGAGCGTGATCTGACCGAGGGAGACCAGAACCGCCAGCAGAATGGAAGCCCGGGTGGCGTACCAAACCTGTGCCCAGTAGTCCTGCCCGATGGCGTTAGTCCCGAACCAGAATTCACTGTTCGGTGGGATATAGGAACGGTTGATGGGATCCGGAGCCATGTTGATGTCGTATTTCCCGATGGCACTGGCAATAAAAGTGAAGATGAACAGTGCGATGAACACGATGGACATGAACACAGCGGACTTGTTCTTCAGGAAGTTCTGCCATACGCTTTTCCAATACGAGTAATTGGAGTAGCCGATACGTTCCGCTTCCATCGGTTTGTATTCAGCAAATTCAAACAGCTGTTTTTCCGGGAGATCATAACGGGAGGAAACATATTCCCGTCCCCGCGGGCGTTCTTCATATAAATTTGTGTCGATCTTTTCCGGTTTGAGATCCAGGTTCGGAACAGGCTGTTCCATTTCCTGAACAGATTTTTTGGGTGTTTCTTTCTTGCTCATCAGCGTACCCCTTCCTTTCCGGTCAATGTAATGCGAGGATCGATGATCGTCATCAGCAGGTCACCGACAAACACACCCATGATGCCCATGGTTGCATATAACAGAACAATTCCCTGCACGAGATTCAAATCGTAACGGCTGATGGCCATGGTCAGTTCCGGCCCCATGCCGGGAACCGCGAAGAAGGTTTCTACCAGGAGTGAACCGCCAACGGTCAGTAAAATGGAATATGGCAGATACTGAGCCAGCGGCACAAATGCATTCTTCAGAACATGTCGGAACATGACCTGACGGTCGGTCAGACCTTTCAATTTGGCCAATCGGATGTAATCCTTATTCAGTTCATCCACCATGTAGCGGCGGGTCCAAAGCATATAGCCGGCAGTGGAACCGATGGAGAGGCAGACGATCGGGAGAACCATGGTCAGGCCGGGATTCTTGGCTGTGGCATCATAGCGCATCGGCAACCCAAAGAAGGATGCTCCTGCGATCATGATCACCGTGTAAATGACCAGATGCGGGACGGCGTTTACAATAACGGTGTAACCGGTGCCGATATGATCGATCAGCTTATCCTTGAACATGGCCTGCAGTACACCGAAAACCACACCCAGTACCAGGGAGATCGCCAGGGAAATCAGGCCGATCTTTGCCGAAACGGACATTTTTGTGGCGATGACATCCGTTACATACTGGTTTTTCTCCAGGCGGATGCTCTTGCCGAGATTGAACTTCAGTTTGACCTGATAATCATCCTTGAGTTTATCAGCGAAGGGATCTTCGCCTTTGGATTTCATCGAGAGATATTTCCAAAGATTTACTGATTCGATGGTCTTGACCTCTTTCCCTTTGCTGTTATAAACGCGCATTTCAAACATATCGCGGAAAAAATCTCCCAGCTGGGCGAGAACAGAGCGGTTGACATATCCTGTTCCCTGTCCTTCTCCATGGGAGCATTCCTCGCAGGGATGCCCATCGATTTGACCTTTGCCGCCGCAATGCTGACAGATTTCCATGATGCCCAGACGTTCCAGCTTGGCATATTTCTGTGCTTCGGTGAATTTCATAAGTTCATCTTCCGTGAAGAAATAATCACTGGGCATGAGTCGGAGCAGGAAAAAAACAATACATACGACGAGCAGGATCACAAGGATCGACTGAAAAAAGCGTTTCAGAATGTATTTGACCATGCTTGTTTACCTCCTTGATTGAAAAGTTGATGGTTGATAGTTGGTAGTTATTAGTTATTGATAGTTTGCTGATAATTCCATTTAGTGAAATAAAAAATACAGATAAAAAACTATCAACTACTAACTGCCAACTACTAACTGCTCTAATAAAAATCCGGGGCAGTCCCTTGAGGGGAACTGCCCCGGAGGCAGTTCATAGAACCGGAGCCCGGAGGCTCCGGAGGGATCATAAATTACTCGGCAGCGTAAGCGGCAGCGTTGGCTTCAGCCTGTTCGGTGGTCAGCAGTTCGGTGCTGG
>CAYWGX010000276.1:0-3241 GCA_964457635.1 uncultured Leptolinea sp. | reverse complement strand
GCCAGAGATACACGCGCAGCTGATTGGATGAAGAGTGTGTATTGACATGCTTCAGACCAAAGATCACGAGCCGCTCGTCTCGGATGTTAAAGGTGGTCGGGCGGTTGAAATAGGACGCGTAAACACCGTTCCCGACATACTGGGCCAGCATCTGGCTCATTGAAAACGCGTCCGGATTGGTCTGGTCCCTCCGGAGAATATCCACGATATCCCCGAGAAGCGGAGCGTCTTCACTCTTCCAGCCGTCCCGGTTCAGGACTTCGAAGGAACCGTCATAGTTTTCCTTCAGCCATTCCCGGTCGACCAGGGCACGCTTGTAGGCGTCCGCAAGTACATTCCATTCCGGTCCCGGATGGATCGCAGCACCGCGCACTGCCTCGGCAAAGGCAACCAGCTGCTCGGTTCCGCCGATCAGGGGATCGTCCGTGTCCAGCTGAATGTCCATGACATTGATGAGTTCACCGTTAGGCGTTCCGACTTCAATGTGGCGTCCACCGTAGTATCTGCAGTATTCCTCCATCTCTCCTTCGATATCCACAGCCATGACTCTGCCTCCGGCAATCATGGCGGAAGTCATCATGGTTTTCAGCCATACGGATTTGCCTGCACCCGGGCGTCCGATGGAAAGAAAAGTCGGGGTCTTGTTGTTGGACGCACCGAACGGATCCAGAAACAGCGGGAGACTGGTGGATTCATCGAAGCCCATATAGATCCCATTCTCCTCGTTGTAGCGCTTTCGCTGGGGCCAGAAAAATGTTGACAGTGCAGGTGCGTTCATATTCCGCCGCTTCTGCTCTGTGCACATCACTCCGAGCGGGATATAGGAGCGCCACAGGTGTTTCTGGGTGTAATCCGCCTGGAAGGCGGCAACTCCGATGGTCTTGAAAAGACTTTCCATCTCCCTGCATCTGTTTTCCAGTTCCTTTTTTGTTAGCGCGGTACGGAAGACGAAGAAGCGGATATTGATCGGAGCCTGTCCCGCGGTTTCCAGCTGCATGCGGCTTTCCTGGACGGCATTCACTTCCTGACGAACACCGAAATCGACCAGCATCCCCTGCTTCGCCTTTACCATTTCCTGTGCGGAAAGCTGCGTCTCGCGCTGGGAAAGCTTGTCCGCGGCAACAGCCGGATCCATGACTTCAACGAACAGTGTTCCCAGCCAAGAGCCGGAAAGACTGTTCAGGCGGTACATGTGCGTTGGCCGGTTTGGTCGGAAGTCATAGACAACATAGCCTTTCATGAGTACACCATCGATTTCCAGCATGTCCTTCCGTTCGATCACATAGTTCGGACTCAGCAGGGAGGAGATTTCTTCCGGTTTCATATCAGCTGTCCACTCCTCCAGTTCCGGAGGATTCTTTTTGTAAATCTCCTCTCCGAGCACCATGTTCTTTGCGATATCTGAGGCGGTAACCTCCGGATCGTTGGAGGAAAATGGATGCATGGTGCGCCATATCGCGTTCAACGCTTCCTGAGGAGTAAGCTGAACCAGCGGCAGTCCCGCTCCGGCAAACGCGCTCTGCAGGATTGAGATCCGCTCCTCCAGGTTTTCCATTGCGGATTCTTTTCCTTTCCGTATCTCTGCGACATCCGCTTCCGCGTACTGTCCCATGACGATGTTCCTTGCGACATTTGCAGCCCCCGGAAGATAATAGAGCGTAATCACTGTCCTGCGGCGAATTGGCTTTACAGAATCGTAGATCTCGGCTGTTCGGGCAATCATGGCGATGGAGGAGGCCGCAAGCGCTTTTCCCTGGATATAGGGAAGCGATGTCGGATCCATATAGTCGATTTCCTGCTGGAAGGCTTCGGACCGTTCTGTGAAATACCGGATGTCATCTGATGGATCGAAGGGTTCCTCGAATACAGTAAGCTGAAACTTTGTCCCCGGCGGGAGAGCGCCAAGCGTCATCTGGTATCGTTCGCAAAGCTCCGCTTCTGTCTGTCCATAGATATCCATGTCGATCTCAGGAATTTCAAACATCAGGACAAAGGCGCCTTCTTTGGTGATCAGGAAAGGATCGTCTATGGCGATGACGCTGACCAGATCAACAGTATCCGCGGTCGGTTGACCTGGATCTGAAAGATGATTGGGATCCGGTTCTTCCTGCACTGATTTTTGTGTTTCTTTCTTTTTTTTCTTGAACAGATTAAAAAGCGCCATTCATCATCCTTTCCGGTTATTCAATCCGGGAAAGGATACAAAAAGGGATGATTTTCTAAAGAAGCCGGAATGATGTGGAGTATCATTGATGACAAATCAACTAATGGACAGTGGATGGAGTAATAATGGCATTCTGCAGATGGGATTCATCTTCTGAATTGAATACAAGATACCATGATGAGGAATGGGGCGTGCCGCTGCATGATGACCGCGGACAATTCGAATTTCTCATGATGGAAGTCATGCAATGCGGACTGAACTGGAACATGATGATTCAGAAACGTGAGATATTCCGCAGCTGCTTCGATAACTTTGAATACGACAAAATCGCGGAATACGATGAGAGCGATATCGAGCGGATCCTAAATACGCCCGGGATGATCCGTTCCAAAAGAAAGATCGAAGCTGTTATCAATAACGCCCGCTGTTTTCAGAAGATCCGCGAAGAGTTTGGTACTTTTTCAGCGTGGCTTTGGGCATATTCCAGCGGGAAAACAATTTTGTATAACAAACATCAGGAAGGTTACATCCCGGTCAGCAACGGACTGTCAGACAGGATCAGCAGAGACCTGAAGAAGCGCGGATTCAAATATCTTGGAACCGTCACGGTTTACTCTCATCTCCAAGCCTGCGGGATCATCTGCGATCACGGCAGCGACTGCCCGTGTTACAGAAATATTATTGAAAACTATCCAACTGTCAGAAAACGCCGGTATCTTGAAAAAAGCATAGGTTTTTTCGGAGATAATTGATTATAAGAGTTCAGTTGAGGACAGAACCAACACATGAACGATAACGGTTATCCTGGGAAACGTAAAAACAAAAGAGATACACATGATAAAACTAATTGTGACTGATATGGATGGATGTCTTCTGGATGGAAATGGAAACCTTCCTTCTGATTTTGAAGAAACATATAGAATGATAGAAGAAAAGGGTATTATTCTTGCGGCTGCAAGCGGAAGATCAATCCCCGGCCTTATGAAACCTTTTGGAAAATATGCTGAGAAAATGGCATTTGTATCTGACAACGGTGCATGTGCTTATTATAAAGGCAGGAAACTTTTCTCCAATACA
>CAYWGX010000275.1:0-3244 GCA_964457635.1 uncultured Leptolinea sp. | reverse complement strand
AGCAAGAGCATGAAGAATGGCTTCAATCGAGCCGACAATTAAAAACTAACAAGGGACGGGTTCTTTGAAGAACCCGTCCCTTGTTAGTCTATTTCTTTATCATTCCTCCGCTCACCTGCCAGATGGTGTTGTTTTCGGAAAACGCTGCCGGGAAGTGCGTCTGGTCGGTGGTGGTGAGGATCGCCTGGTCGTAATGCTCCAGCCGGGAAAGCAGATCGCGGCTGCGTTTTTCATCCAGCTCTGCCAGTGTCTCGTCCAGCAGCAGCAGCGGTGAGGTGCCGGTGCGCTCCCGCATCCATTCGATTTCCGCCAGTTTCAGGGAAAGCAGTGCGGTGCGGACCTGTCCGCGGGACCCGTAGGTACACAGGTCGATGCCGGAGGAAAAGATGGAAAAATCATCCCGATGGGCTCCGGCGGAAGTGGAGCCCCGGCGGATATCATTGTCACGGAATTCTTTAAGGTATTGTACATACCCGGCAGTGATCTCCGCCTCGCTGAGTGCGTAAACCGCTGCTTCATCCACCGGCGTTTGTCCCGGTTTTCCGAGATATTGACCGGGATGCAGCGGGTCAAAGCCGGGCAGGTAATTCAGGTTCAGCAGTTCCCGGGAATCCGTGAGCTGCAGGTGGATCTCCTGTGAGATTTTCTTAAGGAAGAGCAGTGCGTTCGCCCGCTGACGGATCAGCATCGCTGAACGCTGTGCCAGCATCATGTCCCAGTAGTCCAGCTGGGCGGGGTCCGTGCGCCGTTCCGCCAGCAGCTTGAGCAGGGCATTGCGCCGGGTGAGGATCTGCTTCTGCTCCGAGAGCGCTCTCGCGTAGCCGGGAACGGACTGGGAGAGCATGATGTTCATATAGCGCCGGCGCTCGTCCGGCGGACCTTCCAGGATACGGGTCATTTGTGGGAGGAAGAGCACGCAGGGAAAGGTTCCGATTGCCTTCTGTGCGCCGGATTTGATGCCGTCCACCAAAATCTCTTTGCGGACCCGCCCGCCCTTTTCCGCGTTTTCCAGGATGATGCGGACCTCCATGCGGTGCGAAGTCCCTTCCCGCTCGAACTCTGCGATCATGCGGGCGACCGCCACCGGGTCTTCCAGTACGCTGAAATGGATCAGCTGCCGGTCGGATGCCGCCAGCGGGCTGGCGAAGGATGCACAGTAAAAAAGGGATTCCAGCAGGGTGGTCTTTCCCTGGGCATTGCCGCCGGAAAGCAAAAGAATCCGCCGGGGTATGTCGGTATCCAGGCGGAGATAGGCTCGAAAATTACTGAGGGAAAGGTGTTTGAGGATCACAGAAGGTAATGTCTTTGCGGGTTGTCCCGCGGGAATGGTCCCGTGGTTTGCGCCGTCTCTTGTGTTGAGAGGGACCCGTCCGGCTTAGGCCGGCGTTTCTGCGGTCTGTTCCGGGGCTGCGGGTTCTGTGGACGGAGCTTCCGCGGCATTTTCAGCCGCTGCTTCGGTCTCTTCCGCTCCATCTTCCGAATTCTCTGACGGCTTGTAGATGGCTGTGGCGCGGTCGATGTAGCAGATGCCTTCCAGATGATCGATCTCATGCTGGAAGATGCGGGCCAGCCAGCCGGAGGCATTGATCTTCAGCGGACGGCCGAAGACGCTCAATCCCTTGACCTTGATGGACTCATTGCGTTCCACCGTGCCGACGTAACCGGGGATGGAAAGGCAGCCTTCATCGCCTTCTACGGTCTCTTCCGAGCGCCAGATGATCTCCGGGTTGATAACTTTATAGGTCTTCATGGGGGAATCTTCCACGCTGTCGTCTTCCGGATATTCGATGACGATCATGCGGATCGATTCACCGATCTGCGGGGCGGCCAGTCCGACCCCGCCGGAATCCCGGAGGGTTTCCACCATGTCCTCTGCAAGCAGACGGATGTCGCGGTCGATTTGGGTAATTTTGTGTGCTTTTCTGCGTAAAACCGGATCACCGATTTGAACAATGTCTAAAATCATGTTGTTGCTCCTTCGCTTCAATTGTACCGCAAAATCTTCCTTCCTGCTGAAAAAACAAACCGGCACCTGATAATTTCCGGTGCCGGTTGAGAGTTTATGTGTTTATGGATTTAGAGCCCTGCGGCAGCTTTCAGTTCTGCGGCCTTGTCGGTCTTTTCCCAGGTGAAGTCAGCGTCTTCGCGGCCGAAGTGACCGTAAGCAGCGGTCTTTCGGTAGATCGGGCGGCGCAGGTCCAGGTCACGGATGATGGCACCCGGGCGCAGGTCGAAGTGTTCATCGACGATCTCGGCGATCTTCATGTCGTCGATCTTGCCGGTGCCGAAGGTCTCCACGTTGATGGAGAGCGGTTTCGCCACGCCGATGGCGTAGGAAAGCTGGACTTCGCAGCGGTCTGCGAGACCCGCAGCGACGATGTTCTTGGCGACCCAGCGGGCAGCATAGGCAGCGGAGCGGTCGACCTTGGTGCAGTCCTTGCCGGAGAAGGCACCGCCGCCATGACGGCCCATACCGCCGTAGGTGTCGACGATGATCTTGCGTCCGGTGAGGCCGGCATCGCCCATAGGTCCGCCGATAACGAAGCGGCCGGTGGGATTGACGTAGATCTTGAGCGCATCATCGACCATTTCCTTCGGGAGGACCGGGTCGATCACGTATTTGATCACGGCTTCGCGGATCTCTTCCTGGCTCACTTCTTCCCCGTGCTGGGTGGAGATCAGGACGGTATCGATGCGCTTCGGCTTGCCGTAGGAATATTCAATGGTGACCTGGCTCTTGCCATCCGGGCGCAGCCACGGCAGGGTGCCGTCCTTGCGCACTTTGGTGAGCTGTTCGCAGAGCCGATGGGCAAGGTAGATCGGCATCGGCATCAGGGCGGCGGTCTCGTTGCAGGCATAACCGAACATGATGCCCTGGTCGCCGGCACCGACGGCTTCGATATCTTCATCGGTCATTTCGCCGGTCTTCTTTTCCAGCGCTGCATCCACGCCCATGGCGATATCCGGTGACTGGCTGCAGATGGAAGAAATCACGGCGCAGGTATTGCCGTCGAAGCCTTTTTTGCCGCGGTCGTAACCGATCTCATTGACGATCTTGCGGACCAGGTGATCGAAATCAACAAAGGCGTTGGTGGTGATTTCACCTGCCAGCAGTACGAAACCGGTCTTGGTTGCGGTTTCGCAGGCGACCCGGGAGTAAGGGTCCTGTTCCAGGCAGGCATCCAGGACAGCATCGCTGATCTGGTCGCACATTTTGTCGGGATGACCTTCGGTCACGGATTCG
>CAYWGX010000274.1:0-3270 GCA_964457635.1 uncultured Leptolinea sp. | reverse complement strand
ATTAATTGCACCTTTTAGGAGGTATTTCGATATATTAATTGCACTTTTATTAGAATATATTATTATAGTATTTTTGCATTATACAATTAAACCGGCGGCTGCCAGACAAACAGACCTTCTCCGACAGCAAGGGTTTTGACAAGGTCAAGCAGCTCATCATCCGGATTGAAGAGCGTCATGTGAGTATCATCCGGTTCTGAAAGAATCATGGAGTTATCTAAACGAATATAGAGATACCGTCTGCGCATCTCCGCATCAATATATTCCGGTTCCGGGTTTATCACATTTTCATCATCAATGGAGATGCTCCGATAACAGTTAAGCTTCAATATCAGATTGATATGCTTCTGCTTGATCTCTGCCATTCGATCTTTGACAAGATAATACCGCTCAACGGCAAAAAATTGACCGGGACTGTCTGCAGGAACCTGCATCGGGAGAATATCAATGATCCAATAGGGAGTCTGCAGTAAGTCGTCTATCGTCATCTGTTTATCACTTTTCATTCATCATTTTCTTCTGGTACGGATTATTTATCCCAGCGTCAAATCCGTCAAGGAAATAATCCGCAGGCATATACTTCTTGTAATCCAGGTCCATAAAATAATTGCAAAAAATCTCTTCCGCGTAAATGATTTTACCCGAACCATCAGTCAACGCGTAGACAAAACCTTGATACGGGTCTGCATTGATGGCAAGCAGTTCATAGGTTGTCTCCTCAACTACACCGTAATACCCGATATATTCCGTCGAGGGATAAGCCTTCAAGCGCTTCATCTCTTCAGCATATTCCTCCGGCAGATAATCGACCACCAGATACCCCAGATACTGCGCGTCCCAGGGGTTGTAGTAGACCATTTTATAATCAACCACATTCATGGTTTCCGTGAGCTTTGCCGGCCAAATAGTCTCATCCATTCCCCATTTGCGCCATTGTGAATCTCCGCTTCCTTTGTATGCGAGATACGACTCATATTGCGCGAGATCATCATATACTTCAACTTTCGCAGTCAGATTAAATACCAGCGGAATGGCAAACAGAAGCACAGCACGCAGGATGATCGCTGCAAAGACGATCAGAATGATTAACAAATATTTCTTCTTAAACATCTTGCTTCTCATTATATCAATTATTTTTGTGTATGTAATCAACACCCGCTCAGGGACTGTCACCGTCGGCTCAGAATTGAGCCAGAGGGGACTGTCCCTTCTGAATGGATACAATTATGTAATCAAAAAAGTCTGAACTCATATCTGTTTCAATTTTGCTTATTCACATCATTTATACTTAAGGCAAGATATCATCAATATAATCAGAGGTTTTATCATATGGCAATAAACATTAAATACATTCTCAAAAAGCTTTGGCCGCTGATCCTGCTGCTCATCATTTCCGCGGTTACTGTGCTGTCGGGAATGAAAGGGACGTTTCTCACAGATTTTTTAAACAGCTACTTCTACTTCGCTCTGTATGTGTTGGTCGTTGGCATCCTCGCTCATTTCTTCGGAGAAGCCCTGCCGCGCCGGTTTGATTGCGAAAAAGGATTTTTCAGCTGCCATGAATGGGAAGATAACGGAAATTTCTATGACCGTGTTTTCCATGTAAAAAAATGGAAGGACTATCGCTTTGATATTTCCAATGCCTTCGGTGATGTCCGCTCAAAAAATCCGGGAATGCAGCGGGACCCTAATGAATTAAAAATGATCCTGCAGGAAACCTGTGTCGCGGAGCTCACACACTGGATGCTGACCCTGATCAGTCCGCTGATGCTGCTGATTGTCCAGGAGGTAGGACGAGTTTTTCTCCTGATCGCTTACATATGCGCCAACCTCGGCGACATCATCATCCAGCGCTATAACCGCCCGCGGTTTCTGAAGGCCTACAAAATCCTTTCAAGAAACAGATAAAAAAAGCAGATTACCCCAGAGCAACATCAAGCACCATCATCAGCACGAAACCCAGGGAAAAAGCGACAGTGCCCACGTTGGAATGTTCGCCCTGCGACATTTCCGGGATGAGCTCCTCAACAACGACATACATCATCGCTCCGGCCGCGAATGCCAGCAAATAGGGCAGGATGGAAACCACGGTACTGGCTGCCGCAATGGTGATCAAAGCCGCAATCGGTTCGACCGCACCGGAAAGGACACCGTACCAGAAGGTCTTTGTCTTTGGCATGCCTTCCGCCCGCAGGGGCATGGAAACGATCGCTCCTTCCGGAAAGTTCTGCAGGGCAATCCCGAGCGCCAGAGCCAGCGCACCTGCCGCACTGACGGTGCTTTCACCGGAAAGCCAGCCCGCGTAAACCACACCGACTGCCATCCCCTCGGGAATGTTGTGCAGTGTCACCGCAAGGATCAGCTTTGTGGTGCGCTTGAGATTGCTTTGCGGTCCCTCTGCCTGCGCATCCATGTGCATATGCGGCGTCACGTTATCCAGCAGCAGCAGGAAGCCGATGCCGATCAAAAAACCGACAGCCGCGGGAATGAAAGATAATTTTCCCATGCTCTCCGCACCGTCCAGCGCCGGCTGCAGCAGACTCCAGAAAGAAGCAGCCACCATCACACCCGCGGCAAACCCCGTCAGCATTCGCTGGAGACTGTCGGAGATACTGTCTTTCAGAATAAACACCATCGCCGCCCCGAGACTGGTCCCGAGAAACGGCAGCATGATTCCGTAAAATACCTGCATGTTCATATTGATTTACTCCTCTGCATTACTTACATCTATTTTATTATTTCGTATCTATTCAGAAGGGACAGTCCCCTCTGGCTCAATTCTGAGCCGCCGGTGACAGTCCCTGAGCGGGTACTGAACAATTACATTATTTCTATTTTATACAAAAAAGCGCCAAATCGGATGTGTTCTTTACAATTGTTGTTCAAAGGAAATACAGATAAATGTGACACCGGGGGCGAGCGAAGCGAAGCTCCTGCCCCGCATCTATCGGGCGAAGCCCGTACCTTACGGAGCAGGTAAAACCCTGATTCCTCACTACAAAAGGTGAAAGGTGAAGGGTGAAGGTTTGTTGCCGATTGCACGCGTTAGATAGAGATTTCCGGTTTCATAGACACTGTCGGGCTTATCACGATCGTTATCCGAAGAACCATCGAAACTGTCGCGAAGCGACACATCATTTTCAACTTTCAACTTTCACCCTTCACCTTGGTAACGGCACAGAAATTCAGTCCAGGTGTGTGTCCCCTTTGCAAGAAAGCACATTGGGGACGGTTTTTGTGTTGTCGCGCAGCCGACACACAAGAACCGTC
>CAYWGX010000273.1:0-3301 GCA_964457635.1 uncultured Leptolinea sp. | reverse complement strand
TTAATCAACAAAATCTGTTTTAAAATATCGTTAAACGGCAAATAACGAACGTGTTCAGTCTGTGACCCAACTCACCGGATTTCCGGTTCGCGGCAGCGCATTCCGATTCGGCAGACCGTCCGCGGGGAAACCCAGTGCCAGCGCACCGGTCACGGTTTCATCCTCTGCCAGCCCCAGCCCACAGAGATATTCCTGCACCGCTTCATTCTCATCCAGCCAGTGCAGTTGATTGATCCAGCAGGAGCCGAGATCCAGGGCATTCGCGGCGATCATCATGTTTTCCAGTGCGCAGGCGGAGTCAGCCATCGCATTGCCGTAGCCTTTTTTATTGGCTGTCACGATCATTACCGGGGCGTTGTAATGAAACACATAACTCCCGCGGCGGGATGCATTGATGGAATTTTTCAAAGAAGCATAAAGGTCTTCCCGCAGTTCCATATTCGCAAAAGCTGTCCTAACGATCAGCGCAAGTTCAGATAACACCTTCGGGGAAGTGATCACCAGAAAATGCGTCGTCTGGCTGTTTCCGCCGCTGGGCGCATACCTGCCTGCTTCAAGTACCTTTTCAATGAATTCATTTCCCGGAATTTCAGTTCCAAATCTCCTTGTACTGCGTCTTGTCAATATCGCTTCCAATGCGTCCATTAGTATCTCCTTCATCTATTCAAAAAGGTGTAAAACCTGATGCCATAATCATATTATATTTTTACTTCTGGGGAAAAGGTGATTTCCAAACAAAAAAAGGATGAAGAACTCAAAATCTTCACCCTTTTATCATCGTTCGCGAACACCCTTTTCAGCGGTTATCCACCTTCTCCGGATTAAGGTCATGCTGAGAAAGCCGCTGCCAGGCGACTTCTTCCCAGCGGGTGCCGGGTTTGCCATAGTTGCAGTAAGGATCGATGGAGATGCCGCCCCGCGGTGTGAACTTGCCCCAAACTTCGATATATTTCGGGTCCATCAGCTTGATCAGATCCTTCATGATAATGTTCACACAATCCTCGTGAAAATCCCCGTGGTTGCGGAAGGAATAGAGATAAAGTTTCAGCGACTTGCTCTCGACCATGATCTTATCCGGCACATAGGAGATATAGATCGTGGCAAAGTCCGGCTGTCCGGTGATCGGGCAGAGACTGGTGAACTCCGGACAATTAAACTTCACAAAATAATCGTTATCCGGGTGTTTGTTGCTGAAGCTTTCCAGCATCTCCGGTGCATAATCTGTCGGGTATTTCGTACCCCGACTGCCAAGATGAGTAAGATTTTCTTTTTCGCGCATGGTTCGTCCCTTATTCCGCAAGAATCCTGTATTTTTCGTCATAATCAAAATGATCGACGCCCTCTTTGCCTTTGATCCAATTTACCGCCGCATAGGTCAGCGGGGTGAACAGTGCTTCATAACAGACCTTGAACAGATATTGATAAAGGATCATGTGCAAAACCGTGGAATTGTCCATGGTTCCCCAGAAGGAAATAGTCACGAAGATGATGGAATCCAGGCCTTCGCCCACCAGCGTTGAGAGGATCGTGCGGACCCAGAGCTTCTTCCCGCCGGTGGCGACCTTCAGTTTGGAGAGCACAACGGAGTTGGAAAACTCCCCGAACAGATAGCCGACAAAGGAAGCGATGGCAACGCGGGGCGTGGTCCCCAGTACAGTGGCATAAGCCTCCTGCCCGTCCCAGAATCCCGGATGGGGCAGCGCGATGGTGATCAGATAGACCGCCACAGCAAAGAAGCTGCACGCAAAGCCCAGCCAGATGATGATGCGGGCCTTTTTGAAGCCATAGACTTCGGTGAAAATATCGCCGAAAATATAGGTGATCGGGAACAAAATCACCGCCGCCGGCAGGGTAATGCTGCCGGTCACTGCCCACATCTTCCCCGCGATCAGATTGGAAAGCAGCAGACAGGTCACATAAACCACCGCGATGATCATGAACAACCGGGATACATTTTTCGTGTCATTTTTCATTACAAACCTCATTCAAAATCAGAAATAAGAAATAAGAAATAAGAAATCAGAAATAAGTCGTTATAGTTCAGGGTCGATGAAGATACCGTCTTAAACCTGAAATATGTCACCAAATTCTTAATTCTTACATTTTTATCGTACCTTAAAGAAAAATGGCTCCATGTACGGAGCCGGAACAAAAAAGCGATCATAAATAACGACCGCCGGTTTCAGTCCCGGTTTTATTTCACGACAGGAAGGTACAAATGAACTGTCGGCCCCCTTTTGGAGATCGGATAGAATTTTAGCACAAGAATGTCCGATCCATCGTACTCTGAATCAGAAAATGACAAACAACTGCTTTTTACTTTGTACTGCGTAATCCATATTGTATACTGATAATAATGGTATACTTTTGAATATGAAACATCGATCTTTCGTCAAGGTCCTGATAAGCACAGCAATAACTATTTTGTTGATGCTTTCCTTCTCTCTCTGCACCGCTGCCGAAAAAGTATATGTCCTGACAGCACCCTATCCCACGGTGACGGACAGCATCTCCGCAAGACAGCTGCGCAGGTTTTGGAAGGGCTTTCTTTACAACCTTTCCTTCGATGAACTGATCATGACTCCGGATACGCTCAACGATCTGATCGGTACGCTTGGCCCTTTATCCGGAAGGTCGCCGATCCGGCTGCTTCAGGAGGACGCAATGCTACAGACTGCCTGGGAGGAAGAAGGCACCTGGGCAGTCATCCCCTTTGAACTGCTCGACCCCCGTTGGAAGGTGATCGCTATCGACGGCATCTCGCCCTATACTCTGAACTTTGATCCGGGAAATTATGCGCTCAGCATCCCCCTTCCGGAAGGAGAACCGTCCAACTACGATCCGGAAAAACTAACCACACTCACCCTCACCGGCACCACCGCCATGTCCAGGAATCTCGCTTATCACATAGAGACTGACGGACTGCTGGTCCCGGTAGAGAACATTGCCGGGACACTCTCAGCTTCCGACATCACCCACATCAGCAATGAAGCATCCTTCACCCCCGACTGCCCTCCCGGGAATCCGCTGCGCAGGGAAGCACGATTCTGCTCGGCTCCTTCTTATTTTGCACTGCTGGAGGCAGTCGGTGCAGACGTCGTGGAACTCACCGGGAACCATAACCTGGACTGGGGCTATGACTCCTTTCTTTATTCCCTTGACCTTTTTGAAAAGGCCGGCATGAAGGTCTATGGCGGCGGACTGACTCAGGAGGAGGCGCAGGCACCGCTTCTCATTGAACATCACGGCAACAAGCTTGCCTTTCTCGGCTGCAATGCCATAGGTCCTGAAGGCATCTGGG
>CAYWGX010000272.1:0-3318 GCA_964457635.1 uncultured Leptolinea sp. | reverse complement strand
ATCTTTACCGCTTTCTTCGGTGGGTTTTGCAGCCGGGGCAGCGGGTTCAGCGGGAGCTGCGGTCTCAGGAGCTGCTCCGTTTTCCGGTGCCGGTTCGAAGTTCGGCCGGTAGGGATGACGCGGATTGTCTTTGTGTCCGCCGAAGGGTTTTCCGCATTCGTTGAAGCTGTAATCCTTCATTGCTTCTTCATTGAATTCGCCGTCAGCGACCCAGGCGGATCCTTCCCCCATGAAATTGTTTTTGAAGAATTCCACGATCTCTTCATCGGTCGGATCTTCGCCCAGTTGGCTGAAGTCAACACGGTGTTCGCGGGCATCGATGCGGTCTTCGAAAAAGTCTTCGAAGCGGTCAGCTTTGCGGTCCTTTTTCGCCGGGCGTTCCGGTTTTGCTTCATTCTTTTGTTCGGGAGCTTTACCCAGGAAATTGTTCCTGAAGAAGTCCAGGATCTCTTTATCCGTGGCATCCTCAGGAAGCTGGGAGAAGTCCACATTATGTTTGCGGGCTTCGATGCGGTTTTCAAACCAGTCTTCGAACCAGTCACCATCCTGTTTCACCGGATGGTTTTTCTTCTCTCCGCGTTTGAATGAATAGGTCTCAGTGGTGACCTCCGTGCCGGTTTCGGCAAATGCTGTGACTGTGAGAGAGCTGAGAATAACGACAGCCATGAAGGCAATGATAATTTTTGTGATTTTGTTTGTTTTCATGATGTTGAAAACTCCTTTCATGTTTTATTGTCCTTAGTATAAGGCAGCAACGTGGAGAGAATATGGAGCGTTTGTGGAATTCTTGTGGAAAAAAGGCTGTTAAATACATTGCAATGTACCATCCATGTTGTTATCGTAATGCACATAAGATATAATTACTTTATAAATACAATGGATCGGGTAAATGAATTATGAACGGAGAAGTTTTTTCTTTTATTATTTATATGATTCATGAACTGGCCGATAGCTGGCATATGCTTCCCGGTGAAGTATTTCATATTCTGAAAGACAGCGGATGTATTGATAATTATCTCATACCATATTATGATGTACTTCATACACTTGGTACTGATTACCTTGTCTATGATATCAACAAATATCTTGAAAACAGAAGAATTACGATATGATTGTTTATCATGGAACCACAGAGATCATCCGAAAACCGGATATCTTGCATTCTTATCGGAATCTTGACTTCGGAAAAGGTTTTTATGTCACAACTGTCAAAAAGCAGGCAGAAAGATGGGCTCTGCGGAAAGCAGAAATGACATTTGCTTCTAAAGCTTTGGTGAATGTATACCTGATGAAAGATTCCTTGAATGATTACAGAGTGAAAGAATTTGCTGATGATTTGAACGAATGGATAGAATTTGTGTGTGCCTTTCGTGACGGAAAAGGAATTTATCAGGATTATGATATTATTAAAGGAAAAGTTGCTGATGATCAGGTTTATCGTGTGGTGAATTTATATAAAACCAGCGTATGGGACAAACAAAGAGCGATAGCAGAAATGAAGCCTTACGATTTATATGATCAAATCGCTTTTATCACCCAAAAGACGATTGACTCCTTGTTGACATTCAGCAGCTGCTATGAGGTGAAGTGATGATAGATGGTGAAGTTCTCGAAAAGATTTATCAGGAAAATCTGGAAGAAAATCTGGTCGCTCACCTGGCAAAAGTTAAAAATATAAGCCTGTATGAGGCAATGGATATTTATTATCGAAGCAAACTTTCGGAAAAAATTGCGCGCGGTACATATGGCATACAATATCTGGACCATAAAGTACTGACACAAATCCTGCTGGATACGGAACCGGAATTGTTTGATCACACATATGAAAAAACAGAGGCGGAGACGCCGACCTGACGTTTATTTTGAAAATATAAAGGAGACTGGCTGATGAAGAAAGAACTGATTCAACTGCAGCACATTTCCAAGTCGTTTGATGGAAATCTGGTCCTCGACGATCTCAATCTTTCGATTTATGAGAACTCGTTTGTTACGTTGTTAGGTCCTTCGGGATGCGGGAAAACAACAACTTTGCGCATTATCGGCGGCTTTGAACGTCCTGATGAGGGAAAGGTGATCTTTGACGGTCAGGACATTACGAACCTGGCCCCTAATAAACGGCAGCTGAATACAGTCTTCCAGAAATATGCATTGTTCACACACATGGATGTGTCGGAGAACATTGCTTTCGGTCTCAAGATCAAAAATAAACCCACTTCCTATATTAAGGACAAAATCAAGTATGCGCTCAAGCTGGTAAATCTGGATGGTTTTGAGCACCGTATGCCGGATTCTCTTTCCGGCGGGCAGCAGCAGCGTGTGGCTATTGCCCGGGCGATCGTTAACGAACCGAAGGTATTGCTTTTGGATGAGCCGCTGGGTGCGCTGGACCTCAAGTTGCGCCAGGACATGCAGTATGAGCTGATCCGCCTGAAGAACGAGCTTGGTATCACATTCATTTATGTCACCCACGACCAGGAGGAAGCCCTGACCATGTCCGATCACATCGTGGTGATGAATCAGGGATATATCCAGCAGGAAGGCTCCCCGGAAATGATCTACAACGAACCGGAAAATGCCTTTGTGGCGGACTTCATCGGGGATTCCAATATCCTTCATGCCACCATGGTGCACGATGAGCTTGTCAACATTCTCGGGACGAATTTTGTCTGTGTCGATAAAGGCTTCGGGGAAAATAACCCCGTTGATGTGGTGATCCGTCCGGAAGATATCGAACTGGTCCCGCGCGGCAAAGGTACGCTTCCCGGTGTGGTCACCGGTGTGATCTTCAAAGGCGTGCATTATGAGATGGATGTGGAAGCCGGCGGGTATGAATGGCTGGTCCATTCCACCCGGATGAATGAAGTCGGCAGTGAGGTGGATATCAGCGTGGATCCCTTCAATATTCAGGTCATGAACAAGCCTGAATCCGAAGACGAAGAAGCGCTCAGCATTGAAGACGCGTAAAGGAGGCAGCGATGTTCAATAACCGCAAGACTTCCCGTGTGATGTCCTCGCCTTATCTGGTGTGGGCACTTATCTTCATTATTGTTCCCATCGGCATGGTCATTTATTATGGCCTGACCGACACGACCGGTGCTTTTACCTTTGCCAATGTTGCGGCGATTGCCAGGCCGGAACATGCCAAATCCCTGTGGCTTGCGCTGGAGCTTTCCGTGATCAGTACGGTGATCTGTTTCCTCTTGGCTTATCCGCTGGGATTGATTCTGGCGCGCAACAAGATGAGCAGTGAAGGGATCCTCACGACGCTGATCATCCTGCCGATGTGGATGAATTTCCTGCTGCGGACCCTTTCCTGGG
>CAYWGX010000271.1:0-3341 GCA_964457635.1 uncultured Leptolinea sp. | reverse complement strand
CGGCCAAAACAACAGAGAACAGTTTCTTATTCATTATAAAAACTCCTTTTATAATCTCAGCAGTTTTATTTTCAATCCTGCCGTTTATAAACTTTATTAGGTGTTAGGTATCAGGTTTTAGGTGTCAGTATTATTACATTATTCACCTGCTATCTACTACATTTTACCTTTTACTTTATACCTTTTACCTGAAAAACGGGGCTCCGTTTTTCAAGCAGAGCCCCGTTTGATTTCATCCTTATCGTGTTCTGCTCACAGGTTTGATTTTTCCTCGTACAATGAGAATAATTACGCCCAAAATAATGGAAATAATCACATTCAGCGCCAGGTGATTGCAGACAGCGATTATAAAAATAACAGCCATCATTGAGATGATGGCCGCGGGAAAATCCATGGTTAAAGCATCAGCAGACATACTGCAAGATGCCGAAGCATTATTTTCGGCTGTCCATGCAAAATGCTGATTGGAACTCTTCCTCATTCGTTTTCCTTTATCACTTCACTAAAATAAAGTTGAGGTAAATTATATTTTTTTTTCAAATAATGTCAACCGCCTGAACGAAAATCACGAAAAATATATGACATTTTATGACAGCATCACAGATTTTACAGGAAGAATCCATTCCCTTTGAATCAGCGCCGCTAATTCAAACTAAATGATGATGAATTAACTTGCATAAGCAATTTGGCGGCATTATAATCTGGAGTGCCCTAAAAGGGACAGAATGTTATTTTTTTCTCAGGTGAAGTTCAAAAAGGAGTAGAAATGAAAATCACCAAAAGCAATAAAATCAATGTTGTGCGCTGCCCTGGCGCTGATTCTGCTGGCCATCCTCCTGAATGCCGGTGGTCCCATTCTCTGGCTGGCACGTCAGTACATCACCCTGTTCTCCACAGGTGTGGCGGCCCATCCGGATTCCGCACTCTCCGGCATCATGCTGGTCGCCATGGTCCCGACACTTTCCATCGCGGCGATCATCTCCCGTTATCTCTATAAGAAGACCGGCAACGTCTGGACCGCAGCCTTCCTGAACGGCATCCTGATGACCACCATGGCCATCGCCAATACGATGGTAGTGTTCAAATGAAGAAGGAAGAATGAAGAATGAAGAATGAAGAAGGAAGAATTGCTGACGGTCAGCAAAATCAACATTTCATTATTCTGATTTCACTGATTCTTCAATAAGATCCGATAGAAAACGCTCCGTAACTGTTAAAATTACGGAGCGTTCTTTTATGACTTTTTCTTCATTCTTACTTCTTCATTCCGATTTCTTATTTCTGATTTCTTATTTTTCTCAAGGAATTCCGCGATGATGCGCTCATATTCTGCCGGGTCGTGATTCCAGGCTTGGGCGTGCGGGGTATCGGGAATGAGGTGCAGCTCTTTCTTTTCCCCTTTATTGAGATCATACATCCACTCACTCTGATGATAATCGATCAGCTTATCGGCAGTTCCGTGGAAAAAACAGATGGGGATCTCGTTGTCCACCAGGGAATCGATCGGGTTCACGGACAACGCATCATATTTATAGCGCAGGCGGTTCGCCCGGTTCACCGCAGCGAACATCTGTTTCGGCTGTTTGATGCCTTTCAACACGTCTTCACAGAGATTCTTCAGAATGCCGTAGCCGCAGTCTGCGACCACGAAATCCACATCGGGCTTGTATTTCAGTGCCATGACAGTCGTTGCGCAGCCCATGGAAAGTCCGTGCAGCCCGATTTTTGCCCGCGGGAAACGCTTTTTCACAGCATCAATGACTTCGATCAGATCCTTTGATTCATTCAGCCCCATGGTGCACACATATGGGGCATTGTGTCCATGTCCGCGCAGGTCATAGATCACGGTCGAATAGCCAAGATGGCGGAAGACCTGCAGGAAGCGGATGCCGGTATATTTGTTATCCCCGTGTCCGTGGGAGATGATGACCACCTTCTTCGGGTCCAGCGGATAGATGTCACCGTGGAGCACATAGCCGTCCCGCAGCGTCACTTCGAAGGGCTCTTTTTCATAGGAGTCCAGGTCACCCCAGGAGTGCTCCTCATTCTTCGAACGGTCGATGGTGAATTCATAGCTTTTATAGGTCGGATGCGAAAGGTTTGCGCTCATCTTCAGCGAGAGGACGAGAACATAAACAAGGATCAGAACGATCAGACAGAGGAAGATAATCAAGATAATATTCATAACAGGGAATTATAGCATGAAATGACGGAAAACGTATACAGCCGAAATCCTCCGGGTCCATCCACTGAACGCGCTGATAGACTTCCGGATAATCCGGAACAGGCAGATGCACCGGGATGCGTTCCGGCGGGAAGATGATGGCCTGTTTCCAGATCTTGCCCTCGGGGATCAGATATTTGACCCGCGCCAGCTGCGCAGAGGTTTCGATTTCATCCTGGACTGCTGCCACGGCAAATCCGCCCGCTCTGGTGAAGAGGTCCATGTAATGCTGCTGTGTCTTCACGGCACTGCAGAAGAAATTATCGGTTTCGTCTTCCAGCTTGTCCAAAGGGTCCAGCTCGGTTTCGGAGAGGTCCTGTTTGACGGACTTCTGATAATCGATGTGCTTCCAGAGATTTTTAATTTTGCAAGAGACAACATTGACTGTTGACAAAAGTTCGATTTTGTGGTAATGAAGCACATGGGGGCGAGCGAAGCGAAGCTCCTGCACCGAATCAAACGGCCGAAGGCCGCACCTTACGGTGCAGGCATTTCGCTGTTGTCGCGCAGCCGACACACAAGAACCGTCCCTGTGTGCGCCTTTTCTCCTGCAATTGAGCGCACAAGTGGACGGTTTTCTTGCACCTCCGAAGCAAGGTGAAGGTTTGGTGCCGTGAAGTGCAACTCCCACTAAAAATAAACCGAAGCCGTCATGCCCCAGAGGAGGGAAAGGCTGTTGGGGTCAAGGGTCACTTCCACCGGGAAGACCACATCCCCGAGGTACTTTTCGGACCAGTTCGTGATCTTCGTGACAGTGCCGTAGAGCTCGCTGTTCGGATACGCGTCAAAGACTACACGCACCCGATTCCCGGTCATGATCCCGCCCATGTTAGTCTCGGAAAGGTCCACGGTCTTGAGGATCTGCGCACTGCCGTCCACCATCACGATCACAGGAGTGCCAGAGAGCACCAGTTCACCTTCCGTCAGGTCCAGACTCACGATGGTGCCATCAAAGGGGGCGATGATCTGCAGCAGTTCGATGTTCTTTTCCGCAGCCAGTTTCTGTGCTTCCGCTGCCGCGATTTTCTGGTTCACCACTTCCAGTTTCTCCGCCTTCGGACCGTTCGCCAGCTCGTCCAGTTCCCGCTCCAGGTCAGCTACCTCTGCCTCAGCTGCC
>CAYWGX010000270.1:0-3374 GCA_964457635.1 uncultured Leptolinea sp. | reverse complement strand
AGGAAAAAGGGGCGTCCATTACAAATGAATTTTGTATTAAGTTAGTGCTTATGGGTCAATTCCCCTGTTCTCGATTGCCATATGGGGAAAAGTGTACCCGGATAAAACAGCGCTTACCGCGTGGAATTGCGGGATCGCCGCACTGACAGTTGGATGTATTGTGCAGGGAGTGTTGGAAATATACGGAACAACGAACCATCTGATGATCGTGTATCCAATTGCAGGATTTATCCTGCTGTCGGCAGGAATCATATTGTTTTCCTGTAATTTAATTGGAAATAGTATTAAAACGCATACTTTATAATTTGAAACAGCAAAGCACAATTGTGTTTTCTGTGAAAAAACAATGGATGGAGAATGACAATGAAGAAACTATTATTAGCAGTTTTATTGGCAGTTTTGATGAGCATGGCATCTGTGTCAGCTCAGGGTCCTGACGGAGGTCCTAACGGACAAAGAGGCGGAAACCGCGGCGGAAATGGCGGCGGCGTAGATAAATCATCCGATGCAGAACTGCAGAAAATGATCACGGAAATCATTCCGCAGTTTGAACTGGTGACCTGGGAAGATCCTGAAACAGGGATTACTCTGCAGTACCAGCTTTTTATTCCGGCTGATTATGACGCGAATGAAAAATATCCGCTGGTCCAGTTTATTCCTGATTCCAGCGTAGTCGGAAAAGGTACGGATGCTGTGCTGACCCAGGGCTGGGGCGGCCTTATCTGGGCATCGGAAGAGGAACAGTCGAAACATCCGTGTTTCGTCGTAGTGCCGGTATTTACGGATACTGTCGTGGATGACAACTTCAATCATTCCGAACAGATAGAAGCAGCTGTTCATTTTATTCAATATCTGCTTCAGACATATTCCATTGATCCGGAGAAGCTCTATACCACAGGGCAGTCAATGGGTGGAATGACCTCCTTCTACCTGAATATTACATATCCTGATTTCTTTGCTGCTTCTGTATTTGTCGGCAGCCAATGGGATAACAGCAAGCTGAATGTCCTCGAGGACAAATCGTTCTTCTATATTGTCTCTGCCGGTGACCCGAAGGCTTCAGCAGGACAATCAGAACTTCTTTCTGTTTTCGACGCGGATGGAGCTTCTTATACTCATGAAGAATGGGGCGCACAGGATCCGGCTGAAGAACAGAACGCCGCCGTTGCTGCAATGCTCGGTGAAGGCAATTCTGCGAATTTTGTGACTTTCACCGCAGGCACTACCCTGGCTGAGGGTGCATCAGCTCCTGGAGGAGCCGACGAACATATGACATCTTTCGACTATGCCTACAAGATCGAAGCAGTCCGGGACTGGCTTTTCCAACAGTGAGATTAGAATATCGACACCATTGTTGATTTATCAGAATAATTGGTAAGTATTGACGTATTCGCTGAAGCTTGCGGGAACGTCAGCTGATACAAATATTTGAGAAGCGTTCCGGTAATGTTGACGGAACGCTTCTCATTATTCAATAATGCGCTGCGAAATATATTGAAAATATTTATTTATGCTTCTTTTTTGAAGCATAATCATTGCACGGTAGTCGTCTGATATAATAAAAAATAGTTCGTCAAATAAATAATTTGCTTCATAAAGAAAAATGGCATACTGCAACTGGGGTACAACTTCTGAATTAAATATCCGCTATCATAACGAAGAATGGGGAATCCCGCTTCATGATGACCGCGGACAATTCGAATTTCTCATGATGGAAGTCATGCAGTGCGGGCTGAACTGGAACATGATGATCCAGAAACGCGGGATCTTCCGCAGCTGCTTTGACAACTTTGAATACGACAAAATCGCGAAGTACGGTGAAACGGATATCGAGCGGATCATGAATACGGAAGGGATGATCCGTTCCAGAAGAAAGATCGAGGCTGTGATCAACAACGCACGGTGTTTTCAGAAGATCCGCGGGGAATTCGGGACTTTTTCGGAATATCTCTGGGCATATTCAGGCGGGAAGACCATTCTGTATAACAAACACGGAGACGGATATATCCCGGTAAGCAACGGACTTTCGGACCGGATCAGCAAAGACCTGAGAAAAAGGGGCTTCAAATATCTCGGTACTGTTACCGTCTATTCTCATCTGCAGGCGTGCGGGATCATATGCGATCACGGCAGCGACTGCCCGTGTTACAGGAACATCGTGGAAAACTATCCAACGATAAATAAACGGCGATATCTGGAAAAACAGATAGGATATTTCGGAGGCGGCTGATCATGCCATTGTCATCGCTGAGAGAAGAAATCTTCAATTACGTCCAAAGTAAATACGGAAGTGATATTGAATACCTGTGGCGGCGATATCCGGATTATGCCGTTTTTCGCCATAAGGACAATCTGAAATGGTACGGCCTTGTCATGGATATCTCTCGGAATAAACTCGGCCTACAAGGCAAAGATACCGTGGATGTCCTCAATATAAAAACAGACAGTACACAGTTGGCGGATATTCTTCGTCAGCGGGAAGGATTTTTTACCGGTTACCATACGGCCGGCTCCAAATGGGTATCCGTCCTGCTTGACGGCACGGTTCCGCTTGATGAAATATGCGGACTGATCGATATGAGCTATGAAGAAACAGCATCAAAGGCTATTAAGCAGGCGATCCGTCCTCCGAAAGAATGGATCATTCCATCCAATCCGAAGTATTACGACAGCGTCCACGCATTTGACAAAGTAGAAGAAATCAACTGGAAACAGGGGAAAGGAATAAAAAAGGGAGACACCGTATTCATGTATATCGGTGCTCCTGTTTCCGCAGTTCTCTACAAATGTGTTGTAACTGAAACTGATATTCCGTATCATTTTCAGCGAAAGGAGCTGACGATCACCAGCCTGATGCGGATCAAGCTTCTGAAAAAATATGATCCGGAAGAATTCACGTTTGACCGTCTGAAAAATGAATTAAATATCTTTGCTGTACGTGGACCAAGAGGAATACCGGATTCACTATGCAAAACACTGAACGCATGAATCTTCCGCTTTACGGCTGTATCAGTTTGAAATGATTTTTCCTGAAGATTATTATTCCTTCATTCTGCATTTTACCGAGTTCTTTTGACATATTTGTCCTCTCCAGGTTCAGATAATCTGCCAGCTGCTGCCTGTCGAAGGGAATATCGAATTCCAGCGAATGTTTCTGTTTTGATATTGAATTCAGATAGGACAGAAGCCTGCCTCTGCAGCTTTTCGGAGATGTATGGAAACTCCTGCCGGAAAGGTGCAGGTTCTTATGCGATGAAATCAGCAGCAGATTTTTCAGGATCTTTTCTTTCCAGGATCCTGAGGACCAGCTTTCAGAAAGGTATCCGATATAGAGAAAAAGAATTCGGCAGTCTTCATTGGCCCGCACATCCACG
>CAYWGX010000269.1:0-3396 GCA_964457635.1 uncultured Leptolinea sp. | reverse complement strand
GACCGCCTGTCTTCAAAAAGGTGTTCACATCAAAATCATCCATAATGTTGACCGGGACGGACAGGAGTTGGTTTCCGCTATCCGTGCCTGGCTGCCGCTTTATATTTCCGGAAAAATTGAGCCTTATATTTCCGGAAAAGAGTCAAGATCGCACTTCCATCACACGGTCTTTCTCCGTCAGGGAAAGGCGGGGATCCTGGGGTGTTTCCCGGCCGGAATGAACGACAGCCGCTGGTACGATTACATCACCGATAAAAGTCAGCTGGAAGCCCTTTATTCCGGCTTCCATACCATGTTTGAAAGTGCATCTCCCTTCCTGAAAACCTATCCCGCATACCGCGCAGATGCTTTCTGGTCCCGTTATCATGCACACAGCGGAAAAGCAAATGCGATCCTCAGAGGGCTGTCGGCTGCTACCATGCCTGAAGGGCTCCTTGACAAAATGTTTATGCGGACGGAGATAAGCGGACAGAAAAAAGAAGCTGTACGCAATTTTTATAACAGCAGCCGGAATAATCTGCAGCAGATCCTTGTGAACGGAGAATTGCATGAACTCATCTGCCTCCCGGATAAGGAAGATATTGCGGCGGGCAGGGTAAATGTCAATTTTGAGGCAGAAACGGACGGGCTCTGCCTGCCATATACTCCGGAAGAATATGCAGCCCATCTTGCAGCGGTGAAGGACCTGGTACGGAATGAAAAGAATTATCATCTGACACTGCTCCCGCATGCTCCATTCCGGGGGGTTCAGGTATTTACCATGAAGGATGGCGTCGCTGTTTTACGCAATCAGAAACCGTATACGGCTTTTGTCTTTTCCAATCCGATCCTTATGCGGTCCGTTGACGATTACTGTGACATGCTGACGAAGCAATACGGATCCGACCGTTCGACGATCATTCGGGAACTGTCACTTGCCGGGGCTGTCGTCCGATCGGAAAAGGAGGAATGAATGGCGAAATTCTGCCGATATTGCGGGAGTCCGGTCAGTGAAGGCGCGAAGTTCTGCAGAAACTGCGGAAAAGCGCTTGCGCTTGAGAGCCCCAGGCCGGAAACAGCACCTGCTCAGAAAAAGGAGCCTGCCCGTCCGCGGACAGAAAAGACAGCTGCCCGGCAGCCTTCAGCCCGGGTGAATGAGCCCGCTGCGAAAGCTAAACCGACAGAGACTGCTGCGGTGCAGGAAAAACCCGTGGAGACTGCTTCCGAAAGGAAAACAACAAAAACCGCAAAACAGCCGGCTGAAAAATCTCGCTCGCTCCGATCATCTCAAAAAAATGCTTCAGAAAAACAGAGCGGCGTGCCGGTTCCTCAGGTGAGGACGCTGGCCGCTTCTTCTTCCGCCGGAGAGATCGACTGCGGTGTGATGGACCTGCCCGGCTTCAGCGGCATCACGGAACCGATCACGGAAGCGCTTTCGCCGATCGCCGGCATCTTCCAGGGCATCGGCTCCTGGGTCAGCGGGATCTTCCGCATCTTCAAAAATCCGGTTTCACTCATCGGGACGCTGGCGCTGGCCGCACTCTATGTTTTCCTGGCGCTGAACCGGGGGTCGGACTCGCCGATTATTAAATGGCTCTCCCTGCTCACCTACGCGGAAGGCGGCTTTGACCGGGGCGGACTGGACAGCGTTCAGGGGATACTGGGAACGGTCTGCGGCACAATAGGCAAGGGGACAACAGCGGCAGCCCTGCTCTCCCTCTTCAACGGTGGGCTGGTGAATGTTTTCAAGGGGATCGGGGCAATGTTTACAGGACACGGCGAAAAACGGAGCTTCCTCAGCCTTCTCTTCGGTATTCTGCTGGGAGGAGCGGCTTACTTCGCTTTTGTCGGCAGACAGCCTTCGGAAGGCTCTATTGCTGTCGGCATCGCGGGAGCGCTGCTCTCGCTGGAAGCGCTGGGCTCCGGCAGCGGGAAGCTTTATACGCTGGCCCAGTCCCTGACCTCCCGGGCCACGGACGGCGTCCGCACTGCGGTGCAGGGAAAATGTAACAGCCTCCTCACGGGTCTGACATCAGGCTTTGCCATTGCAGCAATTGTATCGATAATTATGTAAAAGGAACGAAAGAATGAAAAAATTACTTCCGGGGAAAATACATCTTTCGTTTATCTTGGCAATACTGTTATTGCCTATATTGCTTTTTTTATGTATCCCTGACGGATACGCTGCGGGCGGAACCATTATTGTAAAAGACGAAAACAATAAAACTGATTATTCAATCACGGTTTCTTATGACGGCCTGACAATAAACTCTTCTGAAATAGATCAAACCAGTAAAGTACAAGTTCATTATGGATCAACAATGCGCAGAGGAGACAGCATCACAATAAGTGTATCATGGAGTTATGCTGAAGGGTACAAAAATGAATCCTGGAGATCCGTTAATATCGGCGGGTATAACTCATATCTGGTTGGTGATTTAATTGTTGATCAAAGGCAGGAAGACAAAGTAGAATCTGCTGAAATCTGGCGTGATGGTGAAACTCTGGATTGGGTAAAGGTTGTATCCAGAAAAGAAAATAGTATCACGTTCAAAGTTACAGTCCCATCTGATCCGCGAATTAAATCAATAAACATAGCAGGTATGGGGCCCGGTGACAGGTATAGAGGATTTTACATGCTGTTCAGTATACGATTTTCAATATACGATAATGCCGGACAGCCATCCTTACAGAACCAGACCGAAACCTTGACTGCAACGAAAAATCCGGGAGAGGATATCGGCACGACGATCTGGAACACGATTGTGGAAGGCATTTCATCTCTCACCGACGGCTTCAATGACATGTCCACCGCGGAAAAGATTGGTGTGAGCCTGGGCGGAGCGCTTGCCACCGCAGGCGCGCTGAGTTCAGCTGGAGGCGGGAAAAACAGAGGCGATAAAGACAGCAAAGAGGAAGAAAAGAAAAAGAGGACCTACAAAATGAAGGTCTACAAAGGGTTCGGGGATGCCATCCGCAAAGGCGATAAGGCTGTTTCCGTCTGGGCGCGGATCGTCGAGATCGAGGAGCTTCCGGGAAGGACCCGGGAAACGATCCGTGACGACCTGACCGAAAAGATCTCAGCATCCGGAGAGGGCATGGATGTCAAGCTCATCGGGATGCAGAACAATTACATGGGCGCCGAGGTCACCATCCCCGCGGATTTCGAAGCGGAAACCGCCACGCTCATCTTCACCTTCACAGGTGCCGGAGGTGTCATGCACAACCGGATCACCTTCCGTGTCATCGGCGAGCCGGAGATCGTCTTCCCGCAGGATAATGAAGACGGAACCGCTTGGGAGCTCCCGTCCGGCAGCGTCAAAGTCTGGATGATCTCAGGCAAGGGCGGCAGTGACAAGGTTAAATTCCATATCCGGAACATCCTGGAAGAACCCAAGAAGATCACCTTCCGCACTA
>CAYWGX010000268.1:0-3421 GCA_964457635.1 uncultured Leptolinea sp. | reverse complement strand
CAATCTGTCCAATTACGTAAGAGTTCTCAAACAATATACAACTTATCATTTATGGGAAAAATATGGTGGATATACCCGTAGTTATCCTTTATTTCAATAACAGCTACAGGAATTGTCCGATGCATTAATTCGTATCTCATTTTCAATCCCTCTCTTCCTGGTAATCGGAAATGTGATTCTATTTCTGGTGAATTGAATCAGCCATGCAGAGAATAGCCTTTTCAATGATTCGCAATTCATCCGCTGTCAGATTCCGTTTTGAAAGTTCATTCATGATGTGAGTTATTATTCTGGAATTTTCCTCTTCCAGCTGATTCCTGTATTGAGCAGCTTCCCGGACACTTTCCTCAATAAGCGACCATCCGGGAATATTCAAGGCTTTTTCGATCAGAATTATCGTTTCAAGTTTCGGCTGGCTTTTTCCCCTTTCAAGGCAGCTGATCTGATCCCTGGTTATTCCCGTCCTCAGAGATAAATCCAATTGGGTAATCTTGGCCTGTTTCCGATATGCAGCGATTTTTTCGCCCCAGGTTTGCGCATCATTTGTTGGCTTGTTCTTTTTCATATTCCATTCCCTCTGTATTGGGAATCATTATAGAAAAATGCATAAGATTTGAACCCGACTTGCTTTAATACCTGAAAAACTGTTGAAACTTTTTTGTTCTAATGCATCTTCATTCCTAAAAGACAACGGATTACGTATCTGTTGTCCTTTTGCCGAAATTGAGGAATTTACGAGGAAAAATTCACTAAATTCTCGTCGGATATTACGAGGTGCAAAAAAAGGTACTTTAATCATCAATCGGAAGCCTCAATGATGCGGTTAAGCCCTGCGATCGCACGCGTTTTTCCTGTCAGATCAATATGGGAATAGATATCCGCGGTGGTGGCATATGAACCATGCCCCAGGATCACCTGAACCTCTTTCATTCCAGCTCCGGATGAAAGAAGCAAAGAAGCACAGGTATGTCTGAGATCATGAAAACGGATCTTCCGAAGCCCTGCCTTCTTCAGCAGTTTGGTAAAGGCACTTGAAATATACTGAGGTGTCATAGGCCTGCCGTCTTCATGCTTGCATACCGGACCTGTCTTGTTTACGACTTCGAGCAGAACGTTATATAATCCATCCGGGATAGGAAGGGTCCGGTCTGAATAGACCGTCTTCATTTTTTCAGAGAGCTCCGTAGTTTCAATCCCGTCAGCGTCCCAGTACTGAACGGTTTTCCTGCATATTCGTATGGTCCGGCTCTGAAGATCGATCTTATCCCAGAACAAACCGCATAATTCTGACCGTCGGAGACCCAAAAAGACCGCAATATAAATCGGTATCCGAATTTTTGCGGCATCTGTTGCCGCCAGCAGAGCTCTGACTTCATCTGTTGTGAAATATGACGCTCCGGTATATCTTGGTACTGTGGGTGGTTTGATCCGTAAACCGTTAGAAGAAAGAGAATAATCCTCACTTTCAAGATATTGGAACATGCTGTTCAAATAGACACAGTAATGTCTGACTGTATTTTCTCCAGATCCCTTTTTACGGAGAGAAGCAAAAAATCTGCTGATATAATTCCGGTCTATTTTTGATAGGTTGACCGATCCAAAGTATTTAATGATTTCATTTCCAAGTTTTACATAACACGAGTATGTTGAATTCTGAACAGTTTTTTTCTTCGCTTCATTAAATAGTTCGATCGCTTTGGAGATAGTTGGATCTTTTTTCTCATTCTCGATCTGTTCCTGTTGAGTTAACCAGGCCGAGACCAATTCATCAGCAGCCTTTTCAGCCCTTCGCTTGTTACCTTTTTGAACCGGAATTCTTGTGGAAATAGATTTCTGTCGGCGTTTACCATCGTTGTCCTTATATGAGACAACGGCGTGATAATATTCCTTTTTATTCTGCAGTGAGTATTTCATTCCTATTTTCTTTCCTCAATTGAAGTGGTTCCTCGTCATAAAACTCCCCCAATAATATATATATGGGTTATCATTAAATGTCGACCTGATACAGTCCACAAAAATAGATACGTATGTCTCATATGAAAAAATAAATACCCCGGAAAGAATTGGGGTTTTAAGACTGTGAATAATTTCGCATCTATTGTCTCAATTGTAAATAAAGGACTTATTCATCAGAACAGTGTTTCACATGCAATTGAATAGATAAAAACCACCTAAAAAATATGATGATTCTGTAAATATATGCTGATAAAGTAATATCAGAGCCGGGTTATAAACCAGACATACGAAGGAGCCTGTTGACTAAATGTAGATTGCTCAATCGTCTGCCCAGATACAAATATTCAATTACCGGTTTTGTTGTTTATCATCTTAATGAATGCGGATGAGCGAACATCGTCACCGATTTCAACAAGGACAATCCTGTGTTTTCCGCATAGCCGCATTCTGAATAAATCCACAGAAAAGCGGGTGTGGTTTGTTTGGACGGCTCTTAAATTCCGGGTGAAATTGAACGCCGACGTAAAATGGATGTTCGCGGATTTCAACAGTCTCAACAATACTGCCATCAGGACTGGTCCCGCTGAGAGTCAGGCCAGCGGATTCCAATTCTTTTCGAAATTCATTGTTGAATTCATAACGATGACGATGACGTTCCTGGATCATTTCTTTTCCATAACAGCGAGCCATCTGTGTATCAGGAAGAATTTTACAGGGGTATGCACCCAAACGCAGCGTCCCGCCTTTGGCAACGGCATCATTTTGGTCCGGAAGGAAATCAATGACCTTATGTGTTGAGGCAGGATCAAATTCTCCGGAATTGGCATCAGAAAAACCACAAGTATTTCTCGCAAACTCAATGACCGCGATTTGCATTCCCAGACAAAGGCCAAGATAAGGAACTTTGTTTTGTCTTGCATAAGCAGCTGTAGTGATCATTCCTTCAATTCCCCTGCTTCCAAAACCTCCCGGAACAATAATGCCATCACAAGGAGAAAGAAGGGATCTAACGGTACCTTCGGTCACGGTTTCGCTGTCGATCCACCGAATATCCACCTCCGCACCATTGGCATAAGCGGCATGACGCAGAGCCTCCGCGACAGAAAGATAGGCATCGTGAAGCTGCACGTATTTGCCAACCAATCCAATGGTAAGCTGAGCTTTTGCGGATTTAACACGCTCTACCATAGCTTTCCAATCCTTCAGATCCGGTTCCTGTGTAGTAAGACCCAGTTCCCGACAGACAATTCCGGAGAAACCCTGTTCTTCCAGCATGAGCGGTGCTTCATAAAGAACAGGCAGCGTGCGGTTTTCAAACACACAATCCGGTCTGACGTTACAGAACATGGCAATTTTTTGAAGGATCATTTTTTCGAGTGGTTCGTTACAGCGCAGAACAATGATATCCGGGTGAATGCCCATTCCCTGCAGTTCTTTGATGGAATGCTGGGTTGGCTTTGACTTG
>CAYWGX010000267.1:0-3444 GCA_964457635.1 uncultured Leptolinea sp. | reverse complement strand
TACGCCTCGATGGACTTTCACCATAGAGCATTGACATGCCCGTCATACAATAAAATCCCGGAAGAGAGAACTCCTCCGGGATTTTTCTTTTTCGAATCAGGCAGACAGTTCCTCACGGACTAACCGGGAACCGTCACAATAATCGACTGAATGTTATTTCAAAAAGTCAGAGACGACAGCTTCCATCTGCTCTTTGGCCACAGATTCATTGAAGCGGACCTTTGCACCCCGCAGCGCAGCCAGAGGCTTCGGAGCAGGCACACCGGTAAGCGCTTCCAGATCAGCAATCTCAGAAAGCCCGTCACTGCTGCCGGGATGTCCAAGGCCTTCCAGCACCGCACCGCAGAACTTATAGGGGCTGGCTGTCGAAACAACAACGACCTGTTCAGAGGCTTTTTCCTGCTCCCGGTACTGTCCGAGGACCTGGTGCGCCACAGCGGTATGGGTATCCATCAAATAATGATGATCCTGCCAGACCTTCCCGATCTGTGCTTTGGTATGCTCTTCATCACAGCAGCCGGCCCAGAACAGGGCATCCAGTTTTTCGCGGATCGCAGGACTGACGGAATATTGACCTTCCTGTTTGAGCGCATCCATCAGGGAACTGATATAAACAGGGTCCTTGCCGGAAGCATCAAAGAGCAGACGCTCCAGATTGGAGGAGATCAGAATATCCATGGAAGGTGAAACCGTGGTGAAAAATGGACGATTGCGGTTATAGGTCCCGGTATGGAAGAACTCCGTCAGCACATCATTGGCATTGGAAGCGCAGATCAAACGTTTGACCGGTAAGCCCATCTGTTTGGCATAATAGCTGGCTAGGATATCACCAAAGTTCCCGGTCGGAACGCAGAAACTTATCTGCTCACCCAGGCTGATTTTTCCTTCCTTCAACAGGTCGCAATAGGCAGAAATATAATAAACGATCTGCGGGAGCAGGCGTCCCCAATTGATGGAATTTGCAGAGGAAAGGAACCAGCCGCGTTCTGCCAGTTTTACAGCAAACAGCGGGTCGGAAAAGATCTGTTTCACGCCGGTCTGTGCATCATCAAAATTGCCTTCCACACCGCAGACAGAGACGTTGCTGCCCTGCTGAGACTGCATCTGAAGCTTCTGGACATCCGAGACCCCATCCCGCGGATAAAACACCAGGATCGCGGTTTCCTCTACATCTTTGAAGCCTTCCAGCGCGGCTTTTCCGGTATCACCGGAAGTGGCGACCAGAATGCAGACCTTTTTCTCTTCACTGGTTTTCCGAAGGGAGGCCGTCAGCAGGTAGGGCAAGATCTGCAATGCGATATCCTTGAACGCACAGGTCGGACCGTGCCAGAGCTCCATAAAGGACGTATCCTCATCCAGCCGATGGAGCGGAGCAGCGCTTTCAGTATCAAAATTGGCATAAGCCGCTTTGGTATATTCAGCCAGTTCCTCTTCCGAAAAATCGGAAAGATAGAGCTTCATCACAGCTGCGGAACGCTCAGCATAGGGTAAAGCAGTCAGATTCTCCAGAAAGTCCGGTGTAATTTGCGGAACAGATTCCGGGACAAACAGTCCGCCTTCCCGGGAAAGGCCGCGTGCAATGGTCTCCGCAGCGCTCAGGGACAAATTGGTATCACGGGTACTTCGATAATTCATACTAATCTCCTGCGTAATGTCAACTATTATATCGCAAACACACTGCAAACACGAAAAAAAGGGCCGCTGACTGCGGCCCTTTTTTCGTGTTCATCTGAGATTACCTTGACAGCACGTTGGAAATTTCCATGTACTGCAGGTTCAGCTGGCGATGCTTGCCGATCACATCCTTCAGTGCCACAGGAGTCATCTTGTCGGACTGAAGGGCAGTCATAACACCGAATTGGTTATGAGTGATCCAATCCACGGCTGTAAACGCCATCCGGGAGGCCAGGATACGGTCAAAGGCGGAAGGTGAACCACCGCGCTGTACGTAGCTCAGGTTAATGCCGCGGGCAGTAAAGCCTAAGTCCATAGCATCGAGCTGACGGACGACCTCATCCAGTTTGAGCGGATAACCTTCCGCCATCAGAATGATGCAGTGTTTCTTACCGCGTTTGTATGCATTTTCAATGGTGCTGGCAACTTCTTCGATAGAGATCGGATTTTCCGGGATCAGCACACATTCGGCACCGGAAACGATACCGGACTGGACAGCAAGATATCCGCAGTCACGCCCCATGGTTTCAATGATATAAGCACGGCTGTGAGAAGCAGCGGTATCGCGGATCTTGTCGATGGCTTCCGTGATGGTGTTCAACGCAGTATCAACACCGACGCAGCTGGAGGTGCCCCAGACATCGTTATCGATCGTTCCGGGAATGCCGACCACAGGGAATCCTGCTTCGCTGAGTGCATTGCCGCCGGTCATGGTTCCGTCACCGCCACAGACGATCAGGCCGTCAATGCCGATGTTGTTCATCATACGGATGGCCTCACGCTGACCTTTGGCGGTCTTCATTTCAGTACTGCGGGAAGACCCCAAAACGGTGCCGCCGCGATGCAGAATGTTGGAAACATCGCGTTTGCCGAGAAGTTCAAATTCGCCGTTGATCAAACCGCTGTAACCGTTTTTTACACCATACACCTTCAGGCCTTTTGCACAACCCGCGCGAACCACACCGCGGATGACCGCGTTCATACCGGGGGCATCACCGCCTGAAGTCAATATCCCAATCGATCGGATAACAATGTTTTCCTGTTCCATAGCCGTAACTCCTTAATCAGTGAGTGAATGATCTGATTTAATTTATTATATCACGATAAAGAAAACATGGCAAAACATTATTTCTTATGTTTTGCCATATATTATATAGAAAAATGTTAACTATTTACGCTACCGGGCAACCCGTTCGGCTTCGATCGCCTTAAGGAGGTCCGGGACAACTTTGAAGAGGTCACCGACGATGCCATAATCCGCCACACCGAAAATGGGGGCTGATTCGTTTTTGTTGACAGCAATGATCAGTTCAGAGTCTTCCATCCCGGCCACATGCTGGATCGCACCGGAAATGCCGAGCGCAACATAGATCTTCGGATGGACCGTCTTGCCGGTCTGTCCGACCTGATGATCAGAACTCATCCAGCCCGCATCCACCACTGCACGGGAGGCACCGACGACTCCGCCCATGGCATCCGCCAGCTTCTCAGCCAGTGCGATACCTTCGGAAACGTTTTTCCCAATGCCGCGGCCGACAGAAACAACCACATTGGCACCGATCAGGTCCACCAGCTTTTTGGCGGCCTTTTCAACGCTCAGAACTTCCACATGGATATCTTCTTCAGAAAGAGAGAACGCAGGTTTGACGATCTCGCAGGCATCAGCCTTCGCCTGATCAAACTCAGCCTTCTTCATCACGCCCGGGCGGACCGTGGACATCTGCGGGCGGAAGCGCGGGCAGATGATCGTCGCCATCATATGACCGCCGA
>CAYWGX010000266.1:0-3466 GCA_964457635.1 uncultured Leptolinea sp. | reverse complement strand
GCTGCTTCGACGGTGCCGGTTCCTGGAAATATCGCTGGGGCTTCATGGAAGGCGTAAAGGTTACCAATCCGGATGCCAAATTCACCTTCAACTGGACCAATTCCTACACCGATCCCACCAATGCCCACGAATTCGCCCTGCAGATGCAGGCCATGGGCGCCACCTATATCTTCGGCGGTGCAGCAGCCTGCAACAACGGTATTTTCCAGGCTGCTCTCGAACTGGCCAAGGATGGCAAATATATCTATTCCATCGGGCAGGATGCGGATGAGACTCGCGAAGACAATCCGTACATTCTCTCTTCCCAGCTGAAAAACACCGGTGTTACCATGGGTATCATCCTGGACAAGTTCTATGACGGCACCCTCGAAGGCGGTCTGACCGAACTGAAGCTGGCTGATGGTGCCATCGGAGCCACCTGGGTCACTAATGATGGTGCCTACCGCAACAGCGATATCCTGACCGATGATGTTTTGGACTTCTGCAAAGAAAATGTTCAGAAGATCATCGATGGCGAGCTCGTGCTCGAACTACCGGATGAATCCACCTATCAGTTCAACATCGCCCAGTAATTTTTATAAGAACAAATCTGGCGGCGGGAGTAATACTCCCGCCGCCATTCCTGTTTCAACTAACAACTGATCACTGACAATTGCTGCTGGAGGCTCATGAGCGAAAAAATCTTTGAAATGCGGCATATCGACAAGCTTTACGGTACGCTGCTGGCGAACGATGACGTTTCCATTCATCTGAATCAGGGAGAGATCCTCTGTCTGGTTGGGGAGAATGGAGCCGGCAAGTCCACGATCATGAAGATCCTCTACGGGCTGGAAGCACCGACAGACGGAGAAATCTATGTCAATGGTGAAATAGTCCATTTTCATACACCGTCAGACGCCATGGCGCGGGGCATCGGTATGGTCCAGCAGCACTTCATGCTCTTCGAAAACATGTCCGTTGCTGAAAACATCGTCTTCAAAAATGAAATCAGCAAGGGTCTGTTCATGGATCGGAAGAAGACCGTACAAACCGTACGGGAGCTCTCCGAAAAATACAGCTTAAAAATCGATCCGGAAGCCAAAATCGAAGACTGCCCGGTTGGCCTGCGGCAGCGGGTGGAGATTCTCAAGATCCTTTACCAAAGCGCGGAAATCATCATCTTCGACGAACCCAGCGCCGTACTCACGCCATTGGAGGTGGAAAGCCTGCTGGAAACCATCAAATCCCTGGCTGCGTCCGGCAAGAGTATCGTCCTCATCACCCACAAGCTGCAGGAAGTGATGGCCGTTGCAAACCGTATCTACGTCATGCGGGCGGGGAAAGTTGTTGCCGAAAGGCTGCGCAGTGAAACTGACACGGATGAACTTGCTTTCCTGATGGTGGGACACCACCCGGCACTGCGGGAAGTACCTGAAGCAAAACCGGGAAAAGTCCTGCTGGAGACAAAAAAGCTCTCCCTGCACCGGGAGGGACGGGATATTCTGAAAGAGATCGACCTGCACGTCGATGCCGGAGAAGTGGTCGGCATCGCGGGCGTTTCCGGGAACGGTCAGACAGAACTGGAAATGTGTCTCACCGGACTGCAGAAACCCACCGGAGGGCTGGTGTTTCTCCTCGGCAAAGACGTCACCAACAGCAGCGTAAGGGACCACCGGGAATCCGGTATGGCCTATATCAGCGAAGACCGCTATGTCTGGGGAAGCGCCGGAGAAGCGACACTTGCCGAGAATGTACTGATGGCAAAGGAAAACCGCCCGGATTTCAATGCCAACGGCTTCCTGAAACAGAACGCTATCAAAGACTACACAAATAAACTAATCAAACGATTCAACGTGAAAGCCGGTGATACAGACCAGAAGATCCGGGAGCTTTCCGGCGGCAATGCACAGAAACTCATCACAGCCCGGGAGATCATGATGGATACACCTGTGCTGATCTGCTGTGAACCGACCCGGGGAATCGACATCGGAGCCATGGAATTCATCCATGACCAAATTCTCAACAAACGGGAAAACGGCTGCGGAGTATTGCTGGTCTCTTCAGAGCTTAGTGAGATCATGACCCTTTCGGACCGTATCTACGTACTCTTTGAGGGGAAGATCGCCGGTGAATTCAAAAGAGGCGCTGTTGATGAAAATACACTGGGAATTCTGATGCTTGGAGGGCGCCAATGAGTAAGATAAAAAAAATCGGCAGCAAATTTCTGGAGGCACTCGGACAGCCTTTGGTTGCCATTCTGCTCAGCCTGCTGATAGGCGCTATTATCATCGGACTTTCCGGTAAAGATATCCTTACTTCCTATGGCATCATGTTCAAAGGCGCTTTTGGAGACGGCTACTACCTCTCTGCCACCCTGCAGCGCTCCACCGCCATCATCATGGGCGGGCTGGCAGTCTGCATCGCCTGGCGTTCCGGCTATGAAGCCATGGGAGGCGAAGGACAGATGATCTTCGGCGCACTGGTCTCCGCATTGATCGCCTACTATATGCCCGGCCCCGGGATCGCCAAGATCCTTGCCGGCATCCTGGGTGCGGCACTCATCGGTGCTGTTTACAGCATTCTCTCAGGCTGGCTATGGGAAAAGTTCAATGTGACCTTTATCATCTCGACCTTGATGCTGAACTACATCGCCAACTACATTGCAAGTTATCTGACCACCTATATTGTCAAAGATCCGCAATCCAGGGATATCAATTCCGTTCAGACAGGAAAACTGATAGAAGAAGCCCGTTTCGGAAAAGTCAGCGGATTGTTCCAAAGCGAAGGGCTGAAAGATACTGCTCTCGGCAAATATTTCAAGGATTTCAATGTTCACTGGGGGTTTTTCTTCGCCATCCTTTGCGCGGTTTTGGTGTATATACTGCTCAAGAAAACAAAATTCGGCTATCAATCTAAGATGAACGGACTGAACAGCCGCTTTGCTCTCTACGGCGGCATCAACGCACGCGGCATGCTCTACCTGGTAATGATCCTCTCCGGCATTGCTGCCGGTCTGGGCGGTGCCTTTGAGGTGTACGGCTCCAAATACCGCTACATCGACCAGATGATTTTTTCCACCGGCTATGCCTGGTCTGGGATGGTTGGAGCCTTACTTGCGAATTTCGACCCCTTCGGGACGGTCCTTGCCTGCATTTTGCTTGCGGGACTCAGCACCGGCGGCAGTGCCATGCAGCGCTCCGCAGGTATCCCCGTGGAGACCGTCAACATGCTGGAGGGCATCATCATGCTGCTGATGTCCGTCAAGCTGCTGCACCTGATCGTCATCCGTCACAAAGTCCGCAGAGAGAATACTCAAAAAAATGCGGTTTTAGAAAACAGCGGAAAGGATGTTGAAGCCTGATGAACCTTTCGATCAACTATCTTGCCTCGGTATTCAACTCCACACTGCGATACATGACCCCGATCCTGCTGGTCTGCTTGTGTGCGGGTGTCTGTTCCAAAGCCCGTGTGTTCAACATCGGTCTGG
>CAYWGX010000265.1:0-3514 GCA_964457635.1 uncultured Leptolinea sp. | reverse complement strand
CCGTCAACCTCTTCGTTGCGGGTTTCATCGGCATGCCTGTCATGAATTTCTTCGCCGACAGCAAGCTGCTGCTGGAACAGGGAAAGTATTATGCCCAGATCCATGGCGTCAAATTCGAACTGAGCGAATTCCAGCAGAACGCTCTCAAACAGAACGGCCAGAAGCCCTGTGATATCGTCGCCGGTATCCGTCCGCAGTATATCACCGTCGGCAAGGGTGACCTGAACGCTACAGTAGAAGTCAGCGAACTGATGGGTACGGAATACAACATCCACGCCCGCTGCGGCAATGACGAAGTCGTGATGGTGATCCCGACCATGGGCCTGACCACCGATGTTTCTATGGACGCGAAGGTCAACTTCACCACCATGCCGGAACTCATCCAGCTCTTCGACAAAGAAACCCAGCGCAACCTGATCTGGTTCGACGAAGAATCCTTCAAGGCCAACGCTCCGGAATGCAAACGGTATTAATCTCGTAAGAAGGAGCAGGAAAGGCAAGTCCTTTCCCGGACCCTGAACAAGTGAATCATAAGCCCCGCGTGATGCGGGGTTTTTCTTTTCTACGTGCCAATGGGGCCGGTTGCCTGTAGTCATCATATGGTGACGGAAGGAACCGTCCCCATTGGCACATATTCAATCAGGCTTTCCTTAGCTTTTCATGTATAGAAATGATATAATCGAATTATGGACAAACTGCTGCTTCACGTTCGAAATGCCACCATGGAAGACGTTCCGCGGATTGCGGAAATTCTTGTGTTTTCCAAACGAACTCATTACCGTCAAATCTTTCAGGATGATGATTTTTCTTTCGGAGCACTGCAGGTGATCACCACCGCAGAAGCTTATCAGAAAGCGCCGGAAAAAATCAAAAATTACTGGGTCTATGATGACGGGTTTGTAAAGGGTCTTATCCATCTTGAGAAAGATGAGATCAAAGAACTTTATGTGGATCCCTTCTTTGAGCATCAGGGGATCGGTTCAACGCTGCTGAAACTGGCTTTCCAAAAAATACTGAGCCCCCGGCTTTGGGTGCTGGAGGGGAATGACCAGGCTGTTCAGTTCTATCGAAAACACGGGTTTGTTTTTACCGGAAAACGGGATTTGGTTTTCGGAACGGAAAAGCATCAGGCTTTGATGATTTGCTATGGCAGCAGAGAAAATCCGCTGCGCAAGATCGTCCGGGTGGTTATTGACCGCCCGCTGGGAAGCACACATCCGGACTATCCGGATACCGTTTATCCGGTCAATTACGGTTATATTGAAGGAATCCCCGGCGGGGACGGTGAACCGCAGGATGCTTATGTCCTCGGTCCGAAAAAGCCCATTGCAGACGTGCTCGGCTACGTCCTTGCCATTATTCACCGGATCGACGATAATGAAGATAAATGGGTCGTCGCACCGCTTGGTGAACGGGTCCTCACCCCGGACATCCGGAAGCAGACTGCTTTCCAGGAAAAGTATTTCAAGTCATATCTGGTGATTTAGAAAAGCAAAACACCGGACGAACCGGTGTTTTTTCTGGCGGAGAGAGAGGGATTCGAACCCTCGTTACCTTGCGGTAAACGCGCTCTCCAGGCGCGCGCGTTAGGCCAGACTACGCTATCTCTCCGTAACTCACGATGTCAGATTATACACCATAAATTCAAAATTTTGCAACTGTATGACAAAAAAATGAGTTTTTTCAATTTTTGTCGGTTTCTGAAAAAAATGAATTGTTATCCGTTATAATTATTTTGTGATATTGTCAATAATTACATTAATTATCATTACATGTTAATGAAAAAGGTAAGAATGCAATCGTCAGGTTTCGAATAAAGGATTTCGCAGCAAGGAGAATACATGATTCATACAAGAACCACATCGCCTTTCATCAGGGACATACCTTCCATTTTTAAACGCAGCATCGATAACTTCAGCCGACGGGCCGGCAGCACTGCGCAGAAGTTCACCGGTGAAAAAACAGATGAACCGTCAGCCAGCCAATCCGGCAATGCAAAGCAGCATGCTTCAGCCAACGCACTGGTGATGCCGATCGTTGTGATCCTGGCTATCCTGCACGTTCTGATCGTCGTGCTGATCATTTCCATCAACACATCCAGTGCCACCCTGTCGAGAACCATGCAGGATGCCGGGCTTTACACGCAGGAAGCCACATCCATCCTTTCCGGCTCCAGCTTGCTTTCGGAAACCGCCAGCAATTTCGTGCTGATGCCGCTGACGGAAACCGGCGAGATCAATGTACATCCGCTGGCTGCCTACGCACAGGAGCTGGTGCAGGATCGCCGCGGAGATCAGGTTTTGGAGCGGGTCAAAAATTACGGCATCAGCCAGGAAGTATATAACATGCTTGAAGCAGCCGCGGACAGTGCAAATTTCATGCTGGAGTCACAGCTCCATGCCATCTCTCTGGTGAGCAGCATCTATCCGCTGCCGGACATCAGCCCGCTGAACTATATCCCGCGCGTTGAACTGACGGAAGAGGAAATGAACCTGACGAACGCGCAGAAAATGACTGCCGCGCGCACGCTGATTCTTGGCTCGGTTTATGCCCTCAACAAACAGTCCGTTTCCCAAAACGTCAATGCCGCAGTGGGGACAATACAGGCTGCCTCGGCAGCCAAAGCGGCTGCCGCATCCGAAAGTGTCACAAAACTGCGTACCTCCATGTGGATCGTCACTTCCGCCATCATCGTGATCCTCGTCATCACATTCACGATGCTTTACGCGAAGATCCTTCTCCCGCTGAAGAAATTCACGGAACAGATCCCTGCCGGTGAATTTCTGGATGAGAACAAGGGCTTCCAGGAAGTGAACATGCTGGCTTCGGCTTACAACGATGTTTTGAAACGCCGGAATTCGCTGGACAACATCCTTCGCTCCGCGGCTGAAACCGACGCCCTCACCAACCTGCCGAACCGCTACAGCTTTGAGCAGTACATGCTGGAATCGGCAGAAAACAACACCAATATGTCCATGGCCGTGTTCCTCTTCGATGTCAACTATCTGAAGAAAACCAACGACACCCAGGGCCACCTGGCCGGGGACAGACTGATCTGCAAGGCAGCCGAGTGCATTTCAGACACTTTCGGAGAAAAATGCTTCCGTTTCGGCGGGGATGAATTCGCTGCCATCGTGGAAGACTGCACGCCGGAATCCATCAATGAGATGGTCTATGAATTCCGGCAGTCAGAGAAAAACCGTGATGTGAGCGTCTCCTTCGGTTATGCTTATACTGAGCAGATCGGCTCCATGACTGTCAAGGAACTGCTGGATGAAGCCGACCGCAACATGTATGTGGAAAAACGCAAGGCGCACGGGAAAATTAGTGAATAGTGAATAGTGAATAGTGAATAGTGAATAATGAATAATTGTGGTGCCGCTTCGCGGCTTTAAGAGATTAATTTCTGGCGTTGACAAGTGCTTTCGGATATTGGAAGCACAACAATATTTAAGGAAGCGCTGATTAATCCAACATGCCTCGAGAGGCGCCACGATAAATGTGTTTACCGAGA
>CAYWGX010000264.1:0-3558 GCA_964457635.1 uncultured Leptolinea sp. | reverse complement strand
GTTTATGGATAGTTAAATATTATGAAAAGTTTCAATTTCATTTCATTGATTTTCCTCTTTCTCTTTCTTAGAAATTCTACAAATACCAGCCAAAATAACTTTTCATAATAGCCTTATGATATATGTGCAGCAAAATGCTGTAAACATAAAATCATGGGAGAATGAAAATGGATAATTTGGCATACAACCTTCCGATAACGGAACTAATTGCAAATCTTGATGCATATATGGTCCAAAATGGATATGCGCCAAGCACCATGAGACGATTCCGGCAAGCATGGAACGCCTTAAAAAACCTTTCTCTACAGGAAGGTTCAATATACTTTACGAAAGAATTAGGGTATAAACTACTCAGAGAGCATTATCATATCGAACCATATGATTTGAATATGAGTGACTTTAAGAAGCACACTCGGCGTGCAGTTATGCTTTTATTGGAATATCAAATTTCGGGCACAATTGCAAAACCGAACTTACGCTTTGACCATAGTTTTCCGGAAAATTACGCAGAAATTGGTAAGTCATATTTATCCCATCTAAAAAATGATTGCCATCTACGAGATAGTACGATACGAAATCATTCGATTAGAATTCTGAAAGCATTTCAATTTTTTGAATCACATGGAATCAATTCTGTTGCTGAAGTTTCAGAAGATTGTATTGCTTCATATATCATGACGTTTGCTGGACTAACCCGGGAATATATACGAGGAGTCGTTCAGACGCTAAAAGCATTTTTTGACTTCGCATTTTCAGAAGGAATAACTACCACCCAATTTTCGTTTCCTTTCATAAGTACTTATAAAGATAGGAAAATCCCAGAGTACTACACCGGTGAAGAAATTCGCTCTATATTAAATGCTGTTGATCGTGCAAACCCTTTAGGAAAACGTAATTATGCAATGATATTACTCGCAGCAAGATGCGGCTTCAGGATAAGCGATATTATAAATTTGAAGTTAAACAATATTGATTTTACCCAAAATACCATCTCAATAATTCAAACCAAAACTTCAAAACCTCTCGTTTTGGATCTATTACCTGATGTTGGTTGGGCAATTATTGACTATCTTAAATATGGCAGACCTGATATTGACTCGAATTATGTTTTTCTTCGTCATACCATTCCTTATAGAGAATTTTCATCAGGCGAAAATCTTGAATATGTAATTCGAAGGTATGCAAATTCCGCTGGCATCACAAAAGATAGTGGAAAAAAGAATTCAAGCTTTCATATGCTCAGATATGGTTTAGCAAGTGATTTGCTGCAGAAGAATGTATCTCTTACGACTATTTCTGGTGTTCTTGGCCATTCGGAATTGAATGTGACAACAAAATACACAAAATTAGATACGAGAAATTTAAAAGACTGTGCATTGGAGGTTCCCTATGATTCCTTCTAAGCCACATTATGAATTTAATAGCGTATTCTCTGATCTAATTTGTGAGTATCTTGATTATCGGGAGAACCTTGGGGAAAAGATAGTCGTAAGTGGTAATACCCTCAGACAATTCGATCGGTACTGTTCCTCCCAGAAAATTTGTGAACCAATACTTACTTCTATTCTTGTTAGTGATTGGCTCAATACAAAAGCAGGTGAGAAAGCCAGCACTCATGCATCCAGAATAGCAGTTATGAATTGTTTCAAGAATTTTCTTGTTCAAAAAGGTTTGCAATCAGATTGGGAACCTACACCAGGATATACATCCAGAACTCAACGATATACCCCCTACATTTTTACTCATGATGAAATTCAGAGAATTCTAAAAACTGCTGACTCATTACCAAAACCCAAAAGAAATTCACAATTTCATATAGTTTTTCCAGCCGTTCTTCGCATTTTGTATGGTTGTGGATTACGTGTTTCGGAAGTTCTTTCATTAAAAATGAGAGATGTGGATTTGAAAAACGGATTTCTTTATATACGTAATGCAAAATTTGATAAAAGCCGTAGAATTCCAATATCTGATTCGCTTCTTAATTACTTACGTGGTTATAAATACAAGAATGAATTTTTGTTTTCTCAAAATGAAGATGGCTTTTTCTTTCCAAATGCCTACAAGGAGTGCTACAGTCAAAGAACAGTATACGATAAGTTTAGAGAAGTTCTTTGGAAAAGTGGAATTCCTCATCAAGGAAAAGGGAAAGGTCCTCGAGTACATGATCTACGCCATACTTTCTCCGTGCATTCATTACAACAGAACATTGATCAGGGGAAAGAAATTTATGTTGCATTAACTGCTCTTATGGTCTACCTCGGCCATTCAAAAATTTCTTCAACCGAATACTATTTACGTCTTACAGCAGAAGTGTATCCGGATTTTCTTAAAAAGGCTGACACTATGTGTGCAAAAGCCATTCCAGAGGTTATACGATATGAGTAATGATAATCGAAACTTTTCATATATGATTGCACGCTTTTTTCGGGTATATTTGCCTGGAGAACGTGGTTTTTCAGAGATGACGATTTCGTCATACAGAGATACATTTAAACAGTTCATTCCTTTTTGTCAGAATACTTTAGGAAAAGTGCCCGAAAAAATTCAAATGTCCGATTTTTCTCGCGATTTGATAATAGCATTTTTGAAAAAACTTGAAGATGACGGAAAATCCATTTCAACACGTAATCAAAGATTGGCCGCCCTGAAATGCTTTTTCAAATATGTTCAGTATAGTTATCCGGAGTTTATTGATATAACCAGAGCTATTTCTTGTATTCATATAAAAAAACAACCGGAAACGATCGTGAATTATATAACCGTAGAAGGAGTATCCCATATTTTACAGCAGCCTGACATGCGAACAAAAAGAGGGTATCGTGATATGTTAATGTTGGCGATGATGTATGATACTGCTGCACGTGTCACAGAGGTTACAGAAATTCGTATTGGAGATATTCGTACAACTTCTCCTTCAACAGTTGTCTTGCACGGAAAAGGAAGTAAAGATCGTATCGTCCCCCTTTCGAGTAAAACAGCCAATTTAGTACAGGCATACATTGAACAAGCTGGCCTTGACAACCCTTCTTTTTATGATAAATATTTATTTGTAAACCGGTCAGGTGAAAAACTTACACGTGCCGGGGTAGCATATATTCTTCGGAAATATGTTACTGCGGCACACAAAGAATTTCCCGCATTAATCCCAGACCTTTTTTCCCCGCATTGTATGAGACACTCCAAGGCGATGCATCTTTTGCAAGCAGGAGTGGCAATTATATATATCCGGGATTTTCTTGGGCATTCAAGTATAAAAACTACAGAAGTGTATGCTAAAGCTGACAGTAAAAGCAAGAGAGCTGCCCTTGAAGCAGCATATTGCGATGTTTTACCACCTGCAAATGAATTTTTGCCATCTTGGAATGACGATAAATCTTTAATGCAATTCCTAAATAGCTTATGTAAGTAAATTTGATAATTTATGGAAAGCAGATTTGTATATTTACTTCAAAAAATGAGAGGTAAATAATAATCTGCTTTCCATAATATTTAACTATCCATAAACTCCTGCGTCATCTACATACTCAACGGATCCCTGGATCCCCGCTTCAATCGGAT
>CAYWGX010000263.1:0-3586 GCA_964457635.1 uncultured Leptolinea sp. | reverse complement strand
CTGCGCTTCGATTCCGGTGGAATCTCCGCTCGTCAGCCCCACGGCTATGATGCCTCCGGCATCATCAGGCTGCATCCGCATCCTGCATGATATCCTCCCAGTTGAAGATCACTCCCCTGGTATCGATACAATCTTCCGGGATGGTAATATAGAAGACATCTTCCGGAACAGATTCAAGCCCTTTCAGGATTTTTGACTTCACATCACTTGTCAATGTGTATTCGACATGAATCTGGTTCATATCATCATCCGGTCCGTATACGTAATGTACTTTCATTGGGATATCTGCAAAATTCTTCCGGTTGCTGATCGTAATGATGCTTTTATAACCAAGGCGCTCAATTGCATCGAGAAAGCCGAATGCTGTATTAATCGCATTTTCAACCTCCTGATGATTGCGAACGGGACTGATCCGGATCGTCTTTTCATCGGACATATCGATCTGATATGAATCGATTGCTCCGTGGGATTCCTGATAAATCACCGTACGATGAAAACGGTCATCACTGCAGAAAACGATCACAACGACCTTTTGGATTTCCATCAAATCTGTGTTTGAGAGACCCTCAAAGTTTGGCCAGTACCTTTCACTTGCAGGATTCACAGGAATTTCACCAACCTTTTTTGTTTCTTCTTTCATAAATTAGTTTCCTTTCTTCTCAGTAATTTAGATGTTTCTAAATTTTCATTTATGATTATATCATATCGTTATAATAATAATCAAGAAGAATTTTTATTATTCATGACAATTCATGTAGCAGGTATACCTTCCGGTAACCTCTATATTGATTTTCAAACAACAGCTAATAAAAATGCAAGTCTGTTTCAAATAAATGCAGCTCTCCTATAATGACTATAAGAAAAGGAGAATTATATGAAATACACTTTGTTTTTACTTTGCCTATTGGTTCTGATGATCATTACCGGAAATATTTTCGCGGAGGATGGATATTTTGATTGTGGATCTGATCCGGCTGACTTTTCCGGGAAGGTATTTGATAATCTGACTGTTGATCTTGGGCAGTGTGCCGGTAAAAGAATACTGTTCTCGAATATTACGGTTACCGCGGATACGATTATTGAAAGCGGGATGGATGATCACGTCCTCTTTTCTTCAGGCAATCTGAACCGGGTGCGGTTTGTTTGTCAGGATGGACATGACTGTGAGCTTGGTCTGGATGGGGAAACTACACTGAAGGATCTGAAACTTTTTCCCTCTGACAATGGGTTGATCACTGTGAATGGTCTTTCACCGGACAACAGGCAGCTGCCGGCATTTTATGAAAAGGGGTATCTCTGTGAAGGACAGCTTGATTTTGCTGCTTATGCAGATGCCGACGTCAGTATTGATTATCAGCTTCTGGATCTTGAGACCTTTGCAGGGTTGGGAAAGATAGACACGGTCCGTATCTTTGCAGCCAATGATTCCGGAATAACTTTCAACAATGTTTGGACCCACAGGGCTTTTATCCAATCCGCCAGTGAGGATGCACCGCGCAATTTTTCAGTCAATTCCATGGGATTTACTTTCATTGACCTGCTCGACAGCGGAATATCCTTCTGCTTGCATAATATGAATGAAATGCATCTTCCGCACGGGCATGGCCGTGAATGCTCTTATGTCGCCGGGGATCAGATGAACATCGGTCTGCTGTTGCTGCATTCCGATGAAGATCTGACGGTTTCCATGGACCGGCAGTACATTGATTATGTTGTTTTCTTCGGAAAAGGCTGCGACCGGGCGACACTCACCCTGAATGCATATACTGGATCAGAACAGGTATCCGATATCTTTCAGGTTCATATCTATGATGCAAACGCGGAGTTTTATAACAAAACAATACAGGGTGTATATTTCCTGATCGCACCGGAAGGGGCTCCTTATGAAAGTTTCTATCGTTTTTTTGATCAGGCGGAGACATTGTGCCGCGGCCACCGCAGTGATTTTGTTGATCCTGAGGTGATGCCTTACCTGCCGGGCGCAGATTCATCTTATTGGGATCGGATCGATGCTGCCCTGGTTTGGAGTCAGCTGATGCCGTATTACAACATCACTCCGGTGGGATTGGCCGCTGATGGAATCAGCACAATCTATGAGCGCTCCGAGCCGAATGTGCCGTATATATACTACCACGCTGCTTATATCGAAAAGGTCCGCGTTCTGAATGCTTATGGCAGCTCTGATGGTCACCTTCCAGATTACATCAAACAGAAGAACTGGTCCAGCCCCAATCCTTTTATGACTGGCTCAACAATCCGCCTTTGTGAAAACGGCGGCTGTGGTTTCAATCACAACATGTCAATGGGGACGGTGTCATTTATGACATCACTTCAAAATTTATTAGAGTGAATAATTCAGAAAAACAATGCATTCCCCATTAATAAAGTGCGTCAAACCATATTTTTTTGGGCTAACATTTTTTCTCTGATAATTAGAAAATTGATAGTTTCTGCTAATAGTACCGAGGATTTGGCAAAAGCGATACATTCAACCGCGAAATCCATAAGACTTTTTGTCAAACTTACTGTTGTCGGATTCTGAATTGAATAAAATGTTATTTCTTGCTTCATGCCATCATATTTTACTTTGGTATGTCCTATTCCATTTCTCATATTTCTGTTTGCATGCAAGTTAATCATTTTTTGTAGAGGTTCATTATATGAAATTTTATCAGAGCGCCAACCATTATCCTGTTCTTGATATAAACAAAGAAAATCTTTGTCTCCGTTAGATGTAATTGCCACTTTATATCCATTCTTCCACTTATATTATATTCCAGAAGAAGGCTAAAAGAAAACTCCTGTGGATTGATTAGTCACACAGGAGTTTTCGATTCATATCAGATTTGCTTACTCTTCAGTCGAGCAGAATCCGCAAATCAGATCCGGATAATCCGCAGTCTTTGCCTCACGATTACCGGCACAGATGTCCTCAAGGGGACAAGAATAACATTCCGCTTCATTGACCACAACATCCTTGTCCGGGCAGTTTTCACAATCATGCGGATCTTCGCAGAGATCACAGGCTTTACGGACAGTAAATCCGAGGCTCTTCCATTCTTCAACAGATCCCGATTCGCAGACAGGGAGCTGATTTTTCGGAAGTGAACCATATTTTTCGTTCACATATCCATAACAGAAATCTGAGCATTCACAATCGCCACAACGATCTCCCGGATACATTTCCCCAGTCTCAGGATTAGTTTTGAAGAGATCTTTGACAAATACATCGCGCTTGCCGGTGCAAGCAAAACAACAAACAAGAAATACAATAATAAGACTAATCATAAAGATTTTTCCTTTCTAAAGTTATGGCTGTGCAAAATGTGCAATTTTTTTACAATTAAGCATGAAAATTTTTGCACATTTTGCACATTGAATCCCGGTCACTCGCTGTATTCATATTCTCCGAAAACAATTCCGTAACCGGGAACGACATTTTTGACAGTCACTCCACCAACAGTGCCAAGGGCCAGCATCATTCCACGGCTGCGGAGTTCATCATAGAATTCAGACTTTCCGATCAGCCGAATCGCATTTTCCTTCGCCCACTGCTGGTAAATGATGTATACATCCTTTGCCTTTG
>CAYWGX010000262.1:0-3589 GCA_964457635.1 uncultured Leptolinea sp. | reverse complement strand
ATCAGCTCGAAGGAAGAAGCGGTATTTTCCGTGCGCTGATAATGTTTCGTGCCGAAATTAAAAAGGGTCTCAAGCCGCTGAAGCGGATTCTCTGTCTTGTCAATATAATTTTTCTGCAGGTTAGAGAGGTCACCGGAGGATTCAAGCAGCACCAGTGTTCCCAGCGCCTTTTGTGTAAGCAAATGAAAATACTGTATCTCATTCTCTCCGAAACGGATCTCACGGATATCTCCTCCGGCATGCGGGAAAATATAGATTTTCCCGCTCTGAGAAGCGGACAGATCGATTTTCTTCAGGATATAATCAAATTCGGCAAAACGATTCTGCATCTCATCCGAACTTTCCGAATCCTGACGCAGGGCTGTCAGAAAAGCTTCCTTATCCTTCATTCCCTCAAAAGAAGGGTTGGAAACCAGCAGCCGGTCCGGGGTGATCAGAATCAAGGCCGGAATTTTCAGCCGTTCCAGCAAATCCACATAATGATTCGCCAGTTTCTGTACATTCAGTTCACTGTCAAGCCATCTCTGGATCAAAAGTTCAAGCCATTCACAGCAGCCGACAAATGAATCGCTCACCTGCTCAGTAAAATCATCCGCACGAAAACACGCCCAGATAAACCCGCAATAACCGTAACGGGAGTTTACAGGAAAAAATACAGCGGATCCGTCTCCAAAAGCCAGGTTCGAAAGCAGACTGGACTGCTGCAGGGAAGGGATCTTCAGCACCCGCTGCGTCCGCATGATCCCATAAAAACGGGAATCCACGCCCTCTATGACATTATTTGCCCTGCCGATGCTGTACAGACGAAGATCTTCCGGGTCGGATCGTCCCGCATTCCGGTTCAGGATGATCCGGGCTGAAATCGGATTTAAAAAACTGATCGTATCCAGGATCGTCCGGATCTTATGCTCGATATCGGTCCACATATTCAGTCCATCAAATCCAAAATCTTTTGAGCGACTTCTTCCGCAGTAAACTCATCCGTATGAATGATCACCGCATCCTCAGCAGGTTTCAGCGGAGCAACAGCACGTTCACTGTCATCTTTATCCCGCTTGATAATATCCGCAAGGATCGTTTCATACGTTTCCGATTCAATATGGTTTGAGAGATTTTCCAGATAACGGCGTTTTGCCCTGGTTTCCGGGGTGGCAACCAGATAAATTTTTAAATCCGCATCCGGCATGACTACCGTACCGATATCCCTGCCAACCATCACCACACGCCCCTCAAGACCAATTCTGCGCTGCTGCATCGTCAATGCCTTCCGCACCGCCGGATAAGCCGCAACCGTGGAAACGATTTTGTCCACTTCAGGCAGATGCAGAAGATCGGTGATGTTCTTTCCGTCAAGGAGCACATTTGTTGTATTGGTTTCTGCGTCATTCTGCAGGGCAATATTCATCGATTCAACGAGCTCACTGACTTTCGCCTCATCACTGATATCATTCAGCTTTTGATTTGCGCCATAGGCCGCGACCCGATACATGATCCCTGTATCAAAAAACATATAATCCAGCTTTTTTGCGACGATCTTTCCAACCGTTGTTTTTCCGGATGCAGCAGTGCCATCCATAGCAATTTGATTCGGAATTTTTTTCATTTCTCTCTCCATACGTCAATCTGAACGATTCTTATCAAAAGAATAAATATATTCTGCCTTTACCCATAATTTGATGGGTGTATCCTCCACCGGGATACCATCCCCGAAGATCATCCATTTGCCCCAATTCTGTGGTGTCATGCGCTTCCAGTCCATAGTTCCCCGCCAGCTCTGCCGGGCATTCACAAAACCATTCGCCTCAAAAGAGGCATCCCCACGGTCAATGATCAACTCAATTCCGGTCAGATCTTCATTGCGGTTGGCACTTGTCCGAATACCGGGATGATCCCGCAGATACCAGTCCAGCATCGGGTCATTCACAATGAGATTCAGCCCATATTGGGTGTTCGGAACATCACCATGTTTGACGATCACCTCATCCAGGAAGGTAAACAATGCCGTATCGGTATAAGATGTATAAGCGCCGTTCAGGATGTTCACGGTATTTCTCAGCTGCGGAGCTGCAGGATGATCACCGACCCGGTCAAATCCTCCCGCATTCCAGATACCTGTTATGCCGATCCAGCTGAAAACAACGATACATCCCGCAAACAAGCCTCTTCGAATAGATTCAGACTCCAAAAATCCCATCAGGATCTTCACCACCAGGGCGATGATGATCACACTGGCTGCCATCAGCAGCACCGTTCCCTGGAACCTTGTCAGCGGAATCGTCTGGATTGTACCACGAATCGTGATTTGAATCAACTCATTTCCGCTCGTCTGCTTGAACAGCTCCACCAACCTGAAATAGAAAAACGCATAGGCAGCGGGCACCATACAGGCAGCGGCACAAAACGGAAAATCAACCTTCCCTTTAACCCGATCCGGAAATTCCGTCAAAACATTCGCAGCATTATACCACAAAAGGACCGCGATCCAGGGAAGCATAACAATTCCCTGCCAAAACAGCAAAGCAGCAAGTCCGGCAAGAGAAAGGACCAATTCCGGCAATAATTTTTCCCGAAAACCACGGACAAAACACGCAGCCAGGGAGACACCGCAATAAAGAATCAGTGCTATCAACACCGCTGTCCATCCGGGATAAAGCCACGCCGGACCGGCCTGAAAACTTTCAGCAAATCCCCTGCCAAAAGCGGCAAAACCGCCCGGAAACGCTCCAAATCCACAGATCAAAATGCAAAACACAGCCAAACCGGTCAGGATATCCTTCCTGCTTACTACCCGGATCGATGCCGATTCAAAGCTCTTTTTCCGGATCAGGGCTGACAAAACCATACAAAATGCAGCTGTGAGCAAAACCGGCCAGCTGCGTTCACCACCGCACAGTCCAATCAGAAAACAGGCAAATCCAGCCCCTTTTTTGTCTTTCATCCAAAATACAAGCGCGGCAGCGGCCATAGCAATGGCAGGGATCACTGCGTCCGCCCGCTTGCTCCAAAACAATAAAACCGGATCAAAAGCGAACAAAAAGGCAAGGAGCAGAGCTTTCCGCTGCCCGATTTTCTCTTTCAAACAAAGCGGGAGCAATACCAGCAGACTGCCCATCACAGCGGGAATGAAACGTGCAGAAAATTCGGAGCTTCCGAACAATTTGAAGAGCAGAGCTGTCGGCAGCGTATACAAAAGCTGACTGCTCCCGCCATTCTGAAAGAGCCGCAGTGCCGCCATGGCATTTTCAGCCTCATTCATGGTCAGTGAAGCACTTCCCAGACCGATCAGGCGCAAAGCAAAAGCCAAAACGACCACACCAAACATAATTATTCCCGAGTTTTTTATCTCGCAATCCTTATCCATCGACACATTCTATTCCCATAACCTGTTACCAGTTAGCTGTTCTCTGTTATAAATCGTCGCAAAGCGACACCTTATTTTCACCCTTCAACTTTCACCCTTCAACTTAATTTTACCTGTACTGATAGATCACACAATTACCGGAATCATAGACCTTCGTGAGATTCCGCTCAAACTTTCTGTCCTGAATATTATATGCACTTTTTTCCGCGCTGCCAACAAAGACATAGC
>CAYWGX010000261.1:0-3647 GCA_964457635.1 uncultured Leptolinea sp. | reverse complement strand
GGTGGAACACAATATGCAGCGATATTTTGAAAATCGAATTTAACTGGCTATCGTAACTGTGGTCATCATCATTGCCATCACGTTTTTCGCGATGAATGCGATACCGGGCGGACCTTTTGCTTCAGAAAAAGCTCCCTCTGCAGCGGTCAAGGCAGTGCTTGAGGAACGCTATAATCTGGATAAACCGGTAACCACACAATTTGTTTTATATCTGCAAAACATTCTGCACGGCGATTTCGGTGTCTCATTGAAGACCGGCCGTCCCATCACGACCGTGATTTCTGAGTCTTTCGGAATTTCGGCAAAATTAGGGCTGATGGCTGCGCTGGTCGCGGTGGTGTTCGGCCTTACTTTTGGCAGTATTGCGGCGCTGACCCGCAGCGGCATCTCTGACCGTGCCATTATCTTTTTCACAACGCTCATGGTTTCCGTACCAAGTTTTGTTCTGGCAACGCTGCTGCTACTGGTTTTTTGTCTGCAGCTCAAATGGTTCCCCGTGTGGAGTTCCTCCAGCCCGAATTATGTGCTGCCGGTCATTTCTCTGGCAATGTCCCCGATGGCATACATTACCCGCCTGACAAAATCCTCCATGCTGGATGTGCTTGGTCAGGATTATATCCGCACAGCGGTTTCCAAGGGGGTTTCTCAGTTCTGGGTCGTGGCTAAGCACGCACTGCGCAACGCATTGATTCCGGTAATCACTTATGTCGGACCGATGGTCGCTTATATCATTACCGGGTCTCTGGTTGTTGAATCGGTTTTCACGATCGGCGGACTGGGCGGAAAATTCGTTTCATCCATCAATAATCAGGACTATCCGATGATCATGGCGACCACGATTTTCCTGGCTATTTTGATGGTATGTGCAACGCTGATTTCCGACCTGGTTTACAAGCTCGTTGATCCGCGCATCAGCTTTGATTAAGAAGGAGATTCAAAATGGAAGACAACAGAGAATTTCCGAAGAAACAATTGCTGAGTCTGCAGCTGGACCTTTCCAAGTTTGAAGCTGCTACAGAGGAAGAAAAGGCCCAGGCTGTGGTGATGCGTGAGTCGACCACTTTCTTCAAGGATGGGATGCGCAAGCTGCGCAAGAATCCGTTGGCGATGGGAAGTCTTATTGTTCTGGCGCTGATCATCCTGCTGATCTTTTTTGCGCCAAAATTCGTGCCTTATTCCTATGACCAGATGATCACGGTAGACGGGAAACGTGATAAAACCGCGAAAAACCTGGCTCCCTTTACCTATTCGAAAAACGAACAGGCTGCCATTGATAAGGGGGAAGAGATTTTCCCGCATATTTTCGGAACAGACGAACTCTGCCGGGATTATTTTATGCGTGTAATCTATGGAACCCGGGTTTCCCTGTCTGTAGGTCTCTTCGCAAGTCTGATCGTTTTGGTTATCGGTCTTCTGTATGGCTCGATATCCGGTTATGCCGGCGGTAAAGTGGATATCATTATGATGCGTATCGTGGATATCATCTACTCCCTGCCGGATACACTGATGGTTATTCTGCTCTCGGTGATCCTTTCAACCGTATTGACGGATAAGCTGAATGGTACGATCTTCCAGAAATTGGGTGTGAACATGATCAGCCTGTTTATCGTCTTTGGTTTGCTGTACTGGGTCGGGATGGCACGGCTTGTTCGCGGTCAGATTCTGACAATCAAAAATAATGAATATGTTCTGGCGGCAAAGGCACTTGGTGCAAAATCTCCGCGTATCATTTTGAAACACATCCTGCCGAACTGCATGAGTGTGATTTTTATTTCTACTGCATTGCAGGTGCCGTCTGCGATTTTCACGGAAAGCTACCTTTCCTTTATCGGTTTGGGTGTGCAGGCACCGATGCCTTCATTGGGCTCTCTTGCCAATGCCGCACGCGGAGGACTTTCCAGTTATCCGTATAAGCTGGTATTCCCGGCTGTAATGATTTGTTTGATTGTGCTTTCCTGCAACCTGCTCGGTGACGGACTGCGTGATGCGTTTGACCCGAAATTAAGGAGGTAATGATGGCAGAAAGACTTTTGGAAGTAAAAGATCTGCATACATCCTTCTTTACCGATGCCGGTGAAGTGAAAGCCGTCAACGGTCTGTCCTTCAACCTGGATGAGGGGGAAGTTTTGGGAATCGTCGGTGAATCCGGCTCCGGAAAAAGCGTTTCGGCTTATTCCATCATGCGTATTCTGACGAACCCGGGAACCATCAAAAGCGGACAGATCCTTTATAAAGGTAAGGATATTGTCAGTATTCCGGAAAAAGAAATGCGCAAGATCCGAGGCGCGAAGATTTCTATCATTTTTCAGGATCCGATGACATCCCTGAACCCGACCTATACGATCGGGAACCAAATTGAAGAAGCGATTCTGCTTCATACGAGCCGGACTAAAGCAGAAGCACGGGAACGGGCTATTGAAATGCTGAAGCTGGTGGGCGTTAATGAACCGGAAAAGCGTGTAAAGCAATATCCACATGAGCTATCCGGCGGTATGCGCCAGCGTGTGATGATTGCGATGGCGCTGGCATGTGAACCGGATATTCTGATCGCTGATGAACCGACGACGGCCCTGGATGTGACGATTCAGGCACAGATTCTCGAGCTGATGCAGAAACTGCAGAAAGAAATGGGAATGGCAATCATCATGATCACTCATGACCTGGGTGTGATTGCAGACATGTGCAACACCATCATCGTGATGTATGGCGGCAGGGCTTGTGAGCGCGGTACAGCCGAGGAGATTTTCTACAATCCCTGTCATGAATATACCAAAGGGCTGATGCGCTCGATTCCGAGTATTGTCGGAAAACGGGAACGGCTGATCCCGATCTCCGGTACACCGATCGATCAACTGAACCTGCCGAAGGGCTGTGCCTTTGCACCGCGCTGTGACAACGCGATGAAGATCTGCATGGAAGCTCAGCCGGATGAGATCTGGGTCAACAGAGAGCATTCAGCCGCCTGCTGGATTAATGTCAAAAAGGTCTATGAAGAAGAGGCCGGAAAGGGGAAAGCCTGATCATGAGTAATCAACCACTGGTAGATGTCAAGCATCTCAAACAATATTTCCCGATCCGGACAGGTTTCTTTGGAACAACACCTCTGAAAGCTGTGGATGATATTTCTTTCCACGTGAAGGAAGGGGAAACCCTCGGGCTGGTTGGTGAATCCGGCTGCGGCAAAACCACTGCCGGACGGACTCTTTTGCATCTCTATAAGCCCACAGCCGGTGAGATCTATTATGACGGCAACCTGATCACTGAAAGAAATATCAAAAACTATCGCAAGGAAATGCAGATCGTCTTTCAGGATCCCTATTCCTCTCTGGATCCTCGCATGACCGTAGCGGACATCATCGGAGAACCGCTGGATATTCATCATCTGTACAGCAGTAAGGCTGAACGGAAAGAAAAGGTCAGTCATCTGATGGATTTGGTCGGGCTGAATTCCGAGCAAGCTAATCGTTATGCCCATGAGTTTTCAGGTGGTCAGCGTCAGCGTATCGGCATTGCTCGGGCACTGGCAGTTGATCCGAAGTTCATCGTCTGCGATGAACCGGTTTCTGCCCTGGATGTTTCGATTCAGGCGCAGATCATCAATACATTTGAAGATCTTCAGAAAAAGCTGAACATTGCCTATCTGTTTA
>CAYWGX010000260.1:0-3714 GCA_964457635.1 uncultured Leptolinea sp. | reverse complement strand
AATGTTTTCAAACATTATTTTACCATATATTTTAGTGTTTCCATACACTAATTTCTAATAGTTTTTAGTGTTTGGTAATACTAATCTTTTCCCTTGTTGATTTTATATACTCATGAGTATAATTCTCATGAGTATATAAAATCAAACACAGAAAACAAATGATGTCTCTGAGCACGGGATGCAGCTCCGGTCCCGCACCTTTTTTGCAGATTCATGGAAAGCAAAGATCGTTGATCGTCGTCGTATTCAGCGGCTTATTTTTGCGTAATATGAGTCACGGAATCTGTCTCCATGACTCATGTTTATTCCACCGCAGCAAAACGTTGATTCCGGCTGCGGGGTTTATCAGGAATGGAGCGTTTGACCAGGCCTTTTGCAATCAGCGGATCAATATAGGTCTGCATGGCATAGGTTACGGAACTAACGTCAAGGTATTGTACAATTTCCTGACGTGTTCGCGGGATCTCCAGAAATCGGAGCAAGTCTTTTTCTTTATCTGAAAGTGACTTTTCCCGTGGAAGATCCGGATAATTCGGATTTAATTTGTTATTTATTAAGTTAATATTTCAGCTATTCAGCAATTACTTTAATTATTTTACAATATTTTTGTCATTCGCCAAGTCAATATTCAAGTTATTCAGAAATTATTTTAGTTATTTTACAAAATTTTGTCATTTGTCAAATTATTATTTTAGTTATTCAAAAATTTAAAAAAACACTTCAGTAATTTCTCTATATTTTCATTATTTATTAAGTTGTTATTTCAGTTATTCAACATTTCCTGAGTAATTCATAAATTGCAGTTCATTGTCTGGGACATACGGAACCCGTCTCCAATCTCCCTCTTTAATCAGCATTTCCCTTACGGAACAGTTCCCGATGTCCCAAGTCTGGGACATATGCGAACCATCCCCAAGTGTCCCTGCAGAATCGTTGCCCGTTTATTTATTCTGAAAGCGAATGACGTTCCAGCTCAGGGCAGGGATGAGGATCTCAGCCTTGCCGTCATCAACCTTGCCGCCCGGCCCCGCAGAAGGAAGGACATTGTTCGGTGCATCTTCCGTGTTGACAGCCTTGACATCATCGTGATGCAGCATAATATGCTCCGAGAGCTTCAAATCACCGAAAGAACGCAGATCGATATCCAGTGAATAATCCTCCTGCATATCGCGATTGACACAGAAGACCGTCACACTGCCGTCATCGCCCAGTACCGCGGCAGAATCGATATAGGGAACGTCCTCGCAGTCCGAACAGTCATAGACCGGTGAATGGACCAGCGCCTGCAGCGCGGTCCCCCGTCCGTAACAGGAAGCATGCATGAAGGGGTAATAAATCGTCTGCGCCCAGCAGCCGCCCCCGTTCCGGGTCATGATCGGAGCGATCACATTCACCAGCTGCGCCAGACAGGCGATCTTCACCCGGTCTGCATTGCGGATAAGCGTCATCAGCATGGAACCGACGAGCAGCGCGTCCTCAAAATTGTAAATATCCTCCAGTAAAGGCAGCGCACGGTTCCACTTGTCCTGTTTCCAGATCTCCTGATCCTGTTCATTGGAGTGGTACCAGACGTTCCACTCATCAAAGGACAGGTTGACCTGCTTTTTGCTGTGTTTTTTGCCTTTAATTGCATCACAGATGGAAGCCACCGTATGGATGAACGCATCCATATCCATGGAACGTGCCAGGAACCCGGGGGTGTCCTGCGTCGGATTGCCGTAATAGCGATGCAGCGAGACATAATCGATGTTCTCATAGCACTGGTCCAGCATCTCCAGCTCGTAGGAACCGAAAGTGGGCATCTCGGTATTAGAGGAACCGCAGGCCACCAGTTCAATGGAGGGATCCACCCATTTCATGATTTTCGCTGCTTCGTTGGCAGTCCGGCCATATTCATACCCGGTCTTCTGCCCCATCTGCCAGGGGCCGTCCATCTCATTGCCCAGGCACCAGAGTTTGATGCCAAAGGGCTCCTTCCGTCCGTTGGCTATACGCATATCAGAGAATTTACTGCCGCCTTCATGGTTGGCATACTCCACCACATCCCGTGCCTGCTCCGGTCCCCGGGTGCCCAGGTTGATGGCATACATCAGCTCACTGCCGGTTTTCTCCGTCCATTCTGCGAACTCATGCAGTCCGACTTCGTTGGTTTCCGTGGTGAACCAGGCGAGATCCAGCCGCTTCGGGCGTTTTTCAACCGGTCCCACGCTGTCTTCCCAATTGAACCCGGAAACAAAATTGCCGCCCGGATAGCGAACGATCGGTACCCCAAGCTTTTTTACGGCTTGGATCACATCCTTGCGGAAGCCCTTTTCATCCGACTCCGGATGCCCCGGTTCATAAATGCCGCCATAAACCGCCCGGCCGAGGTGCTCAATAAAGGAGCCGTAGATACGTTTGTCGATCCTGCTGATCTGATAGTCCCTGTCGAGGATCATGGATGCTTTTTTCATTGCTCTATCCTTTCACTGCACCGGAGGTAAGGCCGGCAATAAACGTTTTCTGCGCAAACAAATATGTTACAACAATAGGTACGACCGCCATCACCGCTCCGGGCATCAAAACATCATACGCATTTCCATGTTTTCCGGGATCTCGACACTCTGCCCGAGTTCGGAAGAGCGGATCGAAGCAAAAACCGCACGCATTGCGTAAAGCGCAGACTCACCGGATATTTCCGGGGGCGTATTTGTCTTCAGGCAATCGATCCACTGGTCGATCACACCGGATTTGGTCCGGCTGTCGTTTGTCCGGATCGCTTCCACATCATACATGATCTTCGAACCGTCATTGAGTGTCACCACAATCTCATGCGCCGGATCGTCATAGATCCGCATGATCCCTTTTTCGCCGTAGAGGATCGTGGAATTGTCCTCCGCGCCGTAATAAGTCCAGCTGGCCGTCATGGTGCCCATGATCCCGCCGGAAAGCTCATAGATGCAGAGCGCATTATCATCCACACCGATCAGTTCACCGTCAGCGCCCCGCTTGTCCAGCGTCATCAGCCGGGCAGTGGTCCGGATCACACGCTGATCCGTCAGGAAATGGATCAGGTCTGTCTTATGCACACCGAGATCCGCCATAGCGCCGATGGCAGCCTGTTTTTTATCAAAAAACCAGACGTCTTTTCCCGGGGTGATGGACCAGATTTCGGGACCGCCATGACCAAAGGATGTGCGGAAGGTGATTATGCGCCCGATCAGGCCCTCGTTGATGAGCTTTTTCGCCCGGACATGGGCCTTTTCCAGCCGCTGGTTGTGCCCGATCATCAGGAATTTCCCGGCTTTTTTCGCCTCAGCCACCATCGTCTCACATTCCTCAAGCGTGACGGCCATGGGCTTCTCACAAAGGACATGTTTCCCCGCCTGCAGCGCCTTGATCGTCAGATCCGCATGTGCGAAATTCGCCGCACAAATCGACACAGCGTCAATGTCCGGAGCAGCGAGCAGTTTATCAACAGTCGCATAGGCTTCCCCGCCAAATTTTTCCGCCAGGCCGTGAGCCCGTTCATAATTCAGGTCATAATATCCACGCAGTTCAGAGGCCGGATTGTCCGCATATTCGGGGATATGCCGCACCTGCGCGATTTTTCCGCATCCGATAATACCGATTCCGATCGTCAAAATACCTCCGTTCCGAAAAAACACCTGATTTCCTGCATTGCTGTGCACATATTGACCTTTTCTTTCTTCGTTGTATATTATTATATCCCGG
>CAYWGX010000259.1:0-3716 GCA_964457635.1 uncultured Leptolinea sp. | reverse complement strand
CGGACATCATCTTCAACTATGCATCCCTGATGCCGGAATATGTTGACAACGGTCTTGCTCCGGATATAAATCAGTACCTGAGCACCGACTACAAGAGCCGCGTTCCTGCCGGTGTTTATGAAGAAGATACTGCCTTCTCCGACAACGGTCTGCATGCTATGGCTGTCCAGACTACCGGCCCGATCTTCTTCTACAACAAAACTATCTTCGATGAACTCGGACTCGAATGCCCCCGTACCTGGGATGATGTGACCGAAGCTTCAAAAAAGATCTATGAAGCCAAGGGTATCCCGGGATTCGCATTTGACTCCCTCACTGACGGCTTCCAGAGCCTCCTGATGCAGAGCGGCGGTGAATATGTTGACCTCGAGAATCGCAAAGTCCTGTTCAACACCCCGGAATTCGAAGCCATCGTACAGTGGTTCGCTGATGGTGTACAGGCCGGCTATTTCGGCCTTGCTCCGACCACAGGCAACTACTTCTCCAATGATATGGGTGCCAAAGCACTGGCTTCCTATGTAGGGTCTTCCGCCGGTCTGCCGTACCTGAACCTGGGCGATGATGAACTGGCTGCTGCTCCGATGCCGAAGACCGCTGACGGTGTCGACTGGGTCCCCGGCTGGAACCGCTCCGCACTGGTGTTCGCTTCCAATCCCGCACAGGAAAAGGCCGCTGTTGAATTCGTTGAATTCTTTACCAATCCCGAAAATGCCGCAAAATGGGCAATCTCCCTGGTTGCCTTCACGCCTTACAAAGATGCTGCCGAACTTCCGGAATTCCAGGAATTCGTTTCCGGCAACATCGCCCTGTCCGCTCTCCGCGAACAGCTGGATTATGCTTATGTACTGCCCGCATTCACCGGTGCCAACACTGTCCGCAATGAAATCAAATTCCTGGTCCAGCGTGCTGCATCCGGTCAGATGAGCGCCGCTGAAGCCATTGCAGAAGCTGTTGCCAACTGCGAAGAAGCTATGAACGACTTCTAACTTGTCAGGTATCAGGGGTGTCAGGTGCCGGTTTCCGGTCTATACCGCGGCAATTATGACAGTTTGATTACAAAACACTGATATCCAGATATACTTTTCTAAACCAAATACACCGGAAAATAATAAAATCCGGTGTATATTTTTAATCAGCCGCATAACAACTGAATTATGCTAATTAAAGAGACATTATTTATCAGGAGTTATTAATGTTCAGAAATGTCACGCGAATCAAACAGGTACTTTCCGGCGAAGAATGCACCGCTATTTTGAAAAAACAGCTGCGTGGAGTGCTCTCCCTGCTCGGAGATGACGGCTACCCCTACGGCATGCCGCTGAACCATTATTACAACGAAGAAGACGGGAAGCTTTATTTTCACAGCGGGAAAACCGGTTACAAGATTGAAGCCATGCTGAAACACCCAAAGGCATCCTACTGCGTCTATGATGAAGGAATTCATGAGAACGGGAACTGGTTCCTGACCATCCGATCCGTGATCGTCTTTGGAAAAATCGAGATGATTGAAGATCGGGAAAAAATCTATGACATTGCGCGTAAACTAAGCCACAAATTCACCAATGACGAAACCTATATCGAGCATGAAGTGGAAACTTCCGGTCCCGGAACATTGATGTTTGCGCTCGTACCGGAACACATCACTGGAAAATGGGTCACTGAGAGATAAATTTTTGGTACATTGGGGACAGGTTCGGGTGTACCTCTTTTTCGCTATGATCGATCTTTTCGCCGGTCATGCCCGGACCGCTGATAATATGCCGATTTGACATCATACATGCGTTCATCGGCAATTTTTATCAGAGCGATTACATCGGCATCCGGGTATTCCCGCGCGGTAACATAACCGGAAGACATAGATAACTCCATTGAATGGTTAAGCGACCATTCCTTCAATCTGTTGTTTATCTCACCGATACTATGCCGGATTTGTTCGTCATCTGAATAAACGATTGCAACAAATTCATCTCCGCCAACACGGTAAATTGTGCCGTATCCGCCTAAAATCGATTGAATCGCTTCTGCAAATGCTTTTATCGCCCGATCTCCTTTATCGTGTCCGTATATATCATTGATTTTTTTCAAGCCATTGATGTCAAGCATAATAAACGCAAGATCATTTTTACGAGTGTCCGTTTCATAAAGAAGCAAATCATTTTCGTAAGCGCGGCGGTTCATCAATCCGGTAAGTCCATCTGTATCTGCGTTTCTTTTCTCATTGATGATTCTTACCGTCAACCGTTTTACAATGAAAATCAATCCGACAGCAGCAAACAGCAGGTATAAAAAGACCAGCAGCATTGTCAGTGAAATTTCCGAATTGACTTGAGCTACAGATTGTGTGACGAGAATCGTATATTTCTCCGTTTTTTTCGCCACGCAATAAACCTTTTCATTCTCAATTACAGTACTGAATTTTAAGAATTCATCCTGTTCCAGTCCTTTGATAGCCGGGAACATTTGTGATAATTTCATGTCGACAAGACCGGAATAAGTGCTTCCCAGAATCTCTTCCGACATAGAATCCGCTAAAATAACATTCAGTCCGCTGTATGTCGGAAGTTCCCGAATGACTTCTTCCATTTCATTCGTCCGCATTTCCTCAAGCAGACGAACGGGTTCTATACCGATTTGCACCATGCGCTCTCCGGAATCACTCCAGGTGAGCGCATACATCATTGCTTTGCTTTCTGCCGTATTGGGAGTCACATCCTGACACATGGAAAGGCTTTTGTCATCCAGCATGGGTTTGAAGAACCCCATCTGTTCGCCGGAGTCAAAAGAATATCCATAATAGGCGGGGACCGTTCCGAAATAAATTGTCCCATTAATATCAAAAAGATGAATTTCATCGATCGACATCAGGTCAGCTATTTTTTTCAGTTCCTCAATATCGTTTTCGGTTTCAGGAACATTATCAATAATATACGAAACGGCCTTTGCTTTGGTTATATAGTTTTCTTTCAGCGTCTCGATCAGGGTCTGCTCTTCATGTTCATTGGCTTCCAGAATGTTTTCGATCTGATCGATCAATACCTCCGCCGTTTTGAAGGCATGCTCTCGATTGATCCTGTTCAGGAACAAATATTGAAACCCCAGCAGCATGATCATCACAACAATGATCACTGAAAGGATGATCATGGCACTTCTTTTCCCTATGTTATCGTTCTTTGCAATCATATTTACATACCAATATATATACCGGAACTAATTACAACAAATCATACCATATAAACGATTATTTATTTAAATGAAATGATAAGGAAAATTCTTTGAAACACGACTGTGGGACAAAAAAACCGCCCTCGATAAAGAGAGCGGCTTTTTGTTATCCCTTCAGACCTGTCTCAGATCTTGATTTCAATGTCAACACCTGCGGGCAGATTCAGACGCATCAGCATGTCGATGGTCTTGGAATCCGGATCCAGAACATCAATCATACGATTGTGCGTACGAATTTCGAAATGTTCATGAGAATCCTTATCGATGAAGGTCGAGCGGCGGACAGTGAATTTCTCAATCTTGGTCGGAAGGGGAACCGGACCAACTACCTGGGCACCGCTGCGTTCAGCAGTGTCAACGATCCGCTTTGCGGACTGGTCCAGAATGCGATGATCAAAAGCCTTCAGACGAATGCGAATCTTTTGCTTAGCCATTGAAAAGCCCCTTCTTATGCGATGATTTCGGTAACGGTACCGGCACCAACGGTCAGACCA
>CAYWGX010000258.1:0-3730 GCA_964457635.1 uncultured Leptolinea sp. | reverse complement strand
CAGGTGATGGAGATCGTCGAAAAGAACGTGCGCCTAGCTGACCGTCTGATGCTCTATGAGATCGGTCCGGTCTTTGAACCTGTCGAAGGTCAGCAGCGCCCGAATGAACCGAAGCACCTGGCTGCCGCCATCACGGGAAAACAGTTCTCCGATAACTGGGATACCCACATCAAGGGCTATCTCGACTTCTTCTCCATGAAAGGCATCGTCGAAGCCATGGTGGAATGTATGCACATCCCGGCCGTGACCTTCAAGAGAGGGGAGCGGAGCTGGCTGCATCCGGGAAAGACCGCTGAAATCTGGTCCGGAGATACCATGGTCGGCGTGATGGGAGAACTGCACCCGGCGGTGAAGGGAAACTTTGATCTGCTCTCCGCACCGGTGATCCTGCTGGATATCGACCTGGCAAAGCTCTTGCCGCTTTCGGAACAGAACTATCCTTCCCACGCTATCTCCCCGTACCCGGGCATCTATGAAGACCTGGCCATCGTGGTGGATGAAGCGACAACAGCTGAGGAAGTGCTGGCCGTCATCAAACAGGGCGGCGGTAAGATGCTGGCAAAAGCTGACCTCTTTGACATCTTCCGCGGACCGTCAGTTGGCCTCGGCAAGAAGAGCCTTGCCTACAGCCTGATGTACCAATCCGCCGAGAAGACGCTGACCGATAAGGACGCAACAGCTATACGTAATAAGATCATCAAACGCCTGGATCAGGTCCTCGGAGCCAAACTCCGCAGCTGAGCCGGTAAAGGGTAAAGAAAAATAAATACCCGCCTTGTTCGGAAAAAACAAGACGGGTTTTTTTATTCGTAAATCAGGATTGAGCCGACAAAGCTCCTGCTGTTCAGGTTGCTGCCACTGTTATTTGCTTCCTCCCCCCGGGACACGATCGAGGATGTAACCGAGAACGAGGGAATAATCGTCCCGGGGCACATAAACATGGGTCACACGTGCCACCTCATACAGAAGGATCAGGTCGGAATTCCGGTCTTCTTTCACGCGCTTTACCTGAGAAAAGAATGTATTCAGATAAAAGGTCGGGGTCCATTCGTTACCCGGATGAACGACGATAAAATCTTCCCCCATCAGGTAGGGAATGTCCGTTACACCGCCCTTTGCCTTCTCGATCCCCTTATAGACCAGGAAGACCAGTAGCTCGACGAGAACGAATATCCCCAGCCAGATGAGCAGAAAAGAGCCCATATCCGCACCTTTTCCCGCGAGCATGAAGAACAAGATCGCCCCCGGGACCAGGATGATCAGAGCGAAAATGATCAGATACATATTCAGGAAAGACCTATTCGAACTGCTGTCCACCTCATAGGTCCAGCGGTAATATCCCTCCGAGTCCTTCACAATATACCTGGCGTCATCCAGATTTCTCTTCTCACGCGCTTCCATCAGCTCTTCCTCCGCCACCGGGAACAGGTCCCGCGGCTCATTCGTTCAATACTTCAACCGATATACCCGGCTGCGAGTTTCCCCCTGAGAGATAACGATCTCATCACGGATCAGCTCACGCAGATAATCCCGAACCCGGGACGGCTTCAGATGGACCCAGTCAGCCAGCTCATTCGCCGAAGCTTCCGCATGATCCGTCAAATAATCGATGATCATCTGACGCTTAACCTGCTTTATCGCCGAATCACCATTTTCGACGATTTTCCGATCCGTTTTCGACGATAATTCATCCGTTTTCGACGAATTCCTACCCGTTATCGACGAATTTTCATACGTTATCGACGAATCTTCAGCGATTTTCGACGATGAAGAATCAGTCTCCAGCGGCAAAATCAGCTCTGTTCGTTCCGGATCGATTTCCTGCAAAATAATCGGTTCCGGCCAATCCTGTTCCCTCCATACCCGGAAAATATTCGGGATCCCGCTGCCGGCCCGTTCACCGATATCGATCATGTTGAACATCTTCAGGATCACAGCGTTCCGGGGATCGGAAAGACCACCACCCTTTGCAGCCGCCACCTCAATGCGGAAACCTCCCGGGTTGGACATCCGGATAAAGCCTCCCTCTCGGATGACAACAAGCCCTCGCGGACCGTAATAATCCGCGTTGACAATGCAGTTTACCAAAGCCTCCCGCAGTGCCTTGTGTACCGGCGTATCATCGACCCGGAAGCCATCCTTCAGCACGAAGGGAACCTTCAGATAGAGCTGAAGCTTGTTATAGACGCGGAAATAGAAATCCAGGACGTTCCCGCTCCAATCTCCGGAAGAAGAGATGATCCGGTCTGTCCAGCGGGTATAAGAATCGATCTCCTCGCGGTAATCCAGAAAATAATACGGAAATTCACGGACGATATCATATTCATTCCCGAACATCAAAAGCCCGGCGCCGGTAGGATGCTTCTGCCCGTCCTCACCGATGGCGGAGGCACCGATTTTCAGCAGAAATTCATCGTCATCCAGGGTCTCCCAGACATGTCCCGGACGGGTAAGCTTCATCCGCTGACGGTACCCGCGGACGGTTTCCACATTAAACACAGCGGTGCTCATTTCGTTCAGGACAATCATATCCTGTGAACGAACCGAGGCATCCCGCACCATAGCCTGATATGCTTCCCGGGTGACTTTATAATCGCCCTCTCCGTTCCGCCGATAGGTGTTCAGCGGGTTGCCGTACACGTAGACAGGCCGGTAATAGCGGTCAGCCCGAGGAACGTTGATAACGATGATCCGCTTTCCACTGACTTTTTCGATGCGGACATCTTTGTTGGACAGGATGTTAACGCTGGCCTTTTGCGGATTGTTGACCGCATCCCAAAACAACTTAACCAGACGGTCCGGGTCCGGCAGATCGACCGCACGGAGCGACTTGTCCGGCGCTTCCTCCACACCCAGCAGGATCATACCGCCCAGCGTGTTGGCAAACGCAGAATAGGTCTCCCAGATACTTTCCGGAAGACCGCCAAGTGCCTTTTTCGCTTCGATCCGGTTGTTTTCCCGGTATTTTTCCAGGTGCTTTAGGTCGATCATTGGTTTACTCTCCTGTATTTAATGATAATACAGATTTATGGAAACGCGGATGAATATGCCGCCGGAATCGATTTGTGTGACAGTGTTTCATGTTTGGAAGGCAGGAGTCAGATCCCGTTTGGCAGCGAGGGCCGCTTCGAAGAATTATCCGTTTGGCAGCGTACGCTGATTTTCCCGGGCTTTAAAGCGGGGTCTGATTCCTCACACAAAGTACTTTTCTGCGGTCAAGCGTAAGGTGTATTAGGAGGGAACGGGTACATTGAAAAGGAATCAGACCCCTTGTCGTAACTCGGGATCTGACTCCACCTTGCAGCAGGGAGCTGATTCCTTGAAATCAAATCGGATTTGTGGTAGACTATATACGGAGCAGTTTAAAATTCATCAGAAATTTGCAGAAAGGGCTTGACAGCTATGCAAAACAAAACTACGCTTTTTAACAGCACAGCTAAGGCATAACTGTGCCCTATTTGCGTCCTACGGCTGCGGGGCGTTTGAAACTGCATACACGAATCGAGATGAATAACCGTCGGATTTGACGGGGGATGATTCCCCTGTCAGGTCCGGCGGTTTTTGTGTTGTTAACCATGGTTCTGCGGCGTCCATAACAGCCGTGAAGAAAGAAAAGGGAAGCAGGGATGGGCCTGCCTGCCCTGTAAAGGATAAATTTGGGGCAGGAGCTTCGCCCCTGTGAGGAAAATAAAGGAGATGACAGCTTATGAAAATGACGAAACGATGGTTT
>CAYWGX010000257.1:0-3731 GCA_964457635.1 uncultured Leptolinea sp. | reverse complement strand
ATGAAGAGATCGATATGGATTTCATGAACCTGAACCAGGCTGCTCATGGCGACCGGGAACACGGTTTCATCGGTGCACGTCTCCGCAAAGCCCGCAAAATCGTTGCCGGTTACTGGAAGGATGAAAAAGTCATTGCCCGCCTGGCAGAATTTCAGAAGGTAGCGGTGGGTGTCGATTTCTCCAAACACATGAAAGTCATGCGCTTCGGGGATAACATGCGCGATGTTGCAGTTACCGAAGGCGACAAAGTCGAAGTTCAGAAGAAGCTCGGCTGGGAGGTCAATACCTGGGCAGTCGGTGACCTCGTGAAGGAAATGAATGCCGTCACCGATGAAGAGGTGGAAGCACTCTTCAATGAATACAAAGCATCCTACGATATCAACACCGACAACATCTACGCAATCAAATACCAGGCCCGTGAAGAGATCGCCATCAAGAAGATGATGGACCGCAACGGCTGCAAGGCTTTCTCCAACACCTTCCAGGATCTTTACGGCATGGAACAGCTGCCGGGTCTTGCTTCTCAGCACCTGATGGCGCAGGGCTATGGTTACGGCGGTGAAGGCGACTGGAAAGTTTCCGCGATGACCTCAATTCTCAAAGCTATGGGCGAAGGCGGCAACGGTGCCAGCGGGTTTATGGAAGATTACACTTATCATCTCGTCAAGGGACATGAATATTCGCTGGGTGCCCACATGCTGGAAGTCTGCCCGTCGCTGGCTGCGGATAAACCGCGCATCGAGACTCATCACCTGGGGATCGGCATGAACGAAAAGGATCCTGCCCGTCTGGTCTTTGAAGGCAAGGCCGGGAAGGGAATCGTTTGTTCTCTCATCGATATGGGTGGTCGTCTGCGCCTGATCGTCCAGGACATTGAAGCTGTGAAACCGATCATGCCCATGCCGAATCTGCCGGTTGCCCGTGTGATGTGGCGTGCCCTTCCGGACCTGACCGATGGGGTCGAATGCTGGATCACTGCCGGCGGTGCCCATCATACGGTCCTGAGCTATGATGTCACTCCGGAAATGATGCGTGACTGGGCGAAGTTCATGGATATCGAATTCGTTCATATTGATAAGGATACGACCGTCGAAAAGCTCGAAGATGAACTTTTCCTCAAAGATATTGCGTGGAAGCTGAGATAATATGATAAACCTGAAAGATACTGTTATTGGGATTGAACTGGGCTCTACCCGCATCAAAGCTGTTCTGTTGGGCAGAAATCACCATATTCTTGCATCCAGCTCGTTTACATGGGAGAACAGCTATATTAACGGGATCTGGACCTATTCTCTGGATGAAGTCAGAAATGGCATTCAGGCCTGTTTTGCTGACCTGAAAAAGGATGTTGAAGAAAAATTTGGTGATAAACTGACCACTGCAGGCGCCATCGGTGTCTCCGCCATGATGCACGGTTACCTGCCATTCGATAAAGATGATAAGCAGATTTGTGAATTCCGCACCTGGCGCAATACCATCACTGCCGAAGCCGCGGAAAAGCTGAGCGATCTGTTCGACTTCAATATTCCGCAGCGCTGGTCGATCGCCCATCTGTACCAGGCGATCCTTAATGGAGAGGATCATCTCCCGAAACTGAGTTATATCACCACCCTTGCAGGGTATGTCCATTATGTTCTGACAGGAAAAAAGGTGATGGGGGTCGGTGAAGCCTCTGGGATGTTCCCGATCGATTCCGAAACGCTGAATTATGATGAGGAAATGCTCGAAAAATTCAACGCGCTTGAGGATGTGAAGAAATATGACTTTGACCTTCGCCGGCTGCTTCCGGAGGTTCTGCCTGCGGGTGCCGATGGCGGAAAGCTGACCGAAGCAGGCGCTTTATTCCTGGATCCGACAGGCGAATTCGAGCCCGGGGTCCCGGTTGTTCCCTGTGAGGGGGATGCCGGAACCGGAATGGTGGCGACAAACTCAGTGCAGGCCCGGACCGGGAATGTCAGCGCGGGAACATCTGATTTTGCGATGATCGTTACCGAGAAAAAGCTTAACCGGCATCGCGAGATCGATATGGTTACGACGCCTTCCGGTGCTCCGGTGGCAATGGTCCACTGCAACAACTGCACCAGCGATACCAGTGCCTGGGCAAGAATGATCAAGGAGATCCTGAACGTATTCGGCTTCGATGTCGAACATGATGCGCTTTATTCCATGATGTTCAATCTCGCTTTGGAAGATGACAATGACTGCGGCGGACTGATGAGCTTCAATTATTATTCCGGAGAGGGTGTGACTGATTTGGATGAAGGCCGTCTGATCTTTATGCGGAAGGCTGATTCAAAATTCAACCTGCCGAACTTCCTGCGCATGCATCTTTACAGCGCTCTTGCTACGCTGAAGATCGGCATGGATATCCTTGCTGATGAAAAGGTTGCCATTGACAAAATCTACGGTCACGGCGGTTACTTTAAGACGCCGGGAGTCGGTCAGCGGATCCTTTCCGCTGCCATCAACGCTCCGGTCTCTGTTATGCAGACTGCCGGAGAAGGCGGCCCATACGGAATGGCGCTTCTGGGTGCTTATGCTCTTTGGAAGGATGAAGGCGAAAGCCTTGAAGACTATCTGGACAACAAGGTTTTTGCGGACTGCGAGTCTTCTACCATTATGGCTGATCAGGCTGAAGTCGATGGATTTAACAAGTTCATCGCGGTTTATAAGAATTGTCTTGATGTAGAAAAACTTGCTATAGAAAGGTTCTGATAATGCTGGAAGAATTAAAACAACAAGTCTATGAAGCCAACATGCTTCTCCCGAAGTACAACCTGGTGATCTTCACCTGGGGCAATGTCAGCGGCGTTGACCGTGACAGCAAGCTGATGGTCATCAAACCCAGCGGTGTTGAATATGACGAACTGAAGCCGGAAGATATGGTGGTTGTGAGCATTGAGACCGGTGAAAAGGTCGAAGGAAAATACAAACCCAGTTCCGATACCGCGACCCATGTGGTGCTTTATAACGCCTTCCCGAACATCGGCGGTGTGGTTCACACGCACAGCAAATGGGCTGTTTCCTATGCACAGGCCGGTGTGCCGATCCGTCCGCTGGGCACCACCCATGGGGATTATTTCTATGGCGCGATTCCCTGCACCCGCAAGATGACGGATGCGGAAATCAAGGGTAAGTATGAGCTGGAAACCGGCAACGTGATTGCGGAAACCTTCCGTGAACTTGATCCGGATGCCATCCCGGGTGTTTTGGTCCATTCCCACGGTCCGTTCTCCTGGGGAACCGATCCCTTCAATGCGGTCCATAACATGATGGTCATGGAAACCGTCGCGGAAATGAACTATCATGCGGAAATGCTTTATCCTGCCCTCCCCGATATGCAGCAGACCTTGCTCGATAAGCACTACCTGCGCAAGCACGGGAAAAATGCCTATTACGGGCAAATCTGAATCAGGTAATAGGTAAAAAGTAATAGGTAAAAAGTAAAAGGTGAAAGGTGAAAGTAAAAGTTTTATAGTCTTTTTGATCCTGAAACCTGATACCTGTTACCTGTACCCTGTTACCTCAGGTTGGTAAATCGACATTGCTCCGGGGAAAGACGGTGCGCCTACTGTTGAGGCCGGATGAATGTCTGAGCAAAAAAGAAGGAGTTTTAATCATGAAGAAATTTGTCGTGTTGCTTTTGGCGCTGACCATGCTGTGCGGCGTTGTCGCTTCCGCTTCCGCGGATGATAAAATCAAAATCGGTATCTCCATTTGGAGCTCCACCG
>CAYWGX010000256.1:0-3798 GCA_964457635.1 uncultured Leptolinea sp. | reverse complement strand
CCGACCGCAGGCGGTCCCGTGCACACTTTGACACCGCTGCCTTCGGATGCAGCGAAAATCAATTTAAACACCGCCGATAAGAGTGAATTGATGTCGCTCCCGGGAATCGGTGAAAAAAGAGCAGACGAAATTATCAAATTAAGAGAAAAAAAGGGTAAAATTACATCCAGAGATGAATTGCTGGAGATCCAGGGGATCAGTGAAAAACTTCTGGAAAGCATTTATGACCGCCTGATCGTGGATTGAATGCGGAAAGGAACTGAAGATGAGTATCAAAGAAACACTGAACGAAAAATTGAAAGAAGCCATGCGCACGCATGATGAAGACGGCAAACGGGTCTATCGCATGATCCTGTCCTCCGTCAAATTTGCCGAAAAAACCGCGGGCAAGGAACTGGAAGAGAGTGAGATCGTCCAGATCCTGCAGAAGGAACTGAAGATCCGCAAAGAATCCCTGCAGGAAGCCGAAAAAGCCGACAGGGCTGAAGCTGCTGCTGAAGCGCAGAAAGATATTGCGGCAATCGAACCGCTCTTGCCCAAACAGCTCTCCCCTGACGAAGTGAAGAGCATCGTAAAGGATGCGATCGGTGAGACCGGTGCCGCCTCACCCGCGGATATGGGAAAAGTGATGAAAGTCGTCATGCCCAAACTGAAGGGACTGGCACCCAACGACCTCATCAGCAAAACCGTGAAAGAGCTGCTCTCGTAAGATGAACGTGCACAAGATAAGCGGCAAAAGAGCGAATACAGTCTTATTTATCGTCGTCTGTTCGATCATTTTTTTGCTGCTTTCCACACAGATTTCCCTGCGGCGGGCCAGCTACGGCCTGAAGGTCGGTGACGTTGCGCCGAATGATATCACGGCGCCCAGAACCATCACCTATGTCAGTGACATCCTGACGGAAGAAGCAAGGCAGGATGCGGCGGATAACGTGAATGACATTTATCTCCCCGCGGACCCCTCCATCTCCAGGACCCAGCTGCAGAACCTCCGCTATACCTTCCAGTTCATCAACATCGTGCGCAATGATGAATATTCGGACCGTGATGAAAAAATGGAGGATATCCGCAAAATCTCCGTTGTGGATTTTGATGATGGGACCATCGAGCAGCTCCTCGATCTCAGCAAAGAGGATTGGACGATGCTGCAGGAGGAATCCATCCGCATTCTCGAAAGCGTGATGCGAAATTCCATCCGGGAAACCCAGGTTTACGCTCAAATTCAGAACGTTCCCGCGATGATCAACTACTCCATCAATCAGACGGTCTCCAATCTGGTGTCCACCATTGTCGGACGTTTTATCACCGCGAACAGTCTTTACAGTGAAGAACTGACACAGAAAAGCCGGGATGAGGCGCGGGCGGCCGTTCAGCCCCGGGAAAGAACCTATGTCATCAACCAGACGATCGTTCAAAAAGGGCAGATCGTTTCCGCGCTGAATTACGAAGCCCTGAACAAGATGGGGCTTGTCGTTTCGGAAAACAATCCTGAAAAATATGCCTCGGTCGTCTGCATCATTATCGGACTGGGGGCGCTGTTCCTCATTTATGTAAAGCTGGAAAAAAACATCGGGATCAACGATTTTGTCCAGTGGCTGGTGATTGCCGGCCTCTTCCTGGTCTATTTTATCGCCGGGCGCATGTTCACCCCCAATCATACGCTGGTTCCTTATGTCTTCCCCGCTTCAGGGCTGGGACTGACAATTTCCAGCCTCTTCGGTCTTGCTCCGGCGATCATTCTTTCCACCATTCTGGCGATATTGATCCCCTACGACTTCAGCAGTGCGATTGTCTTCACCGTGATTTATCTCATCAACTCCATCGCAGCCATCACCATTCTTGGGAAGCACCGCAGCATCGGCGGCTTCCTGAAGGCGGGAATATTTTCCGGGCTGGTTTGTGTCCCGGTCGCGATTTCCTACCAGTTTGTCAATGCGATGGTGACCCCGGACACGACCGGCCTGCTTTCGATTGCCGGTGCGGTCGTCCTGGGCGGAGTTGCCGCGGCAGTTCTCTCGCTTTTATGCCACTATATCATCTCCGGCTGGCTTGGGATCATCACACCCACCCAGCTCATGGAGATCCTGCGTCCGGATTCGCCGCTGCTGCAGTTCATGCTCCAGCGCGCTCCCGGCACATACCAGCATTGTCTCCAGGTTTCCAACCTTGCCGAACAGGCCGCCCGGGATATCGGGGCCGACCCGCTGCTCACCCGAGCAGGCGCGATGTATCACGACGTGGGGAAAGCGAACAATCCGCAGTTTTTCGTTGAAAACCAGGTCCCCGGCGCTCTGAACCTGCATGCCGATATGACCCCGCAGGAAAGCGCGGAGATCATCATGCGTCATGTGACGGATGGTGTGGAATTGGCACAGCAATACCATCTCCCGCCCCGCATCATCGATTTCATTAAACAGCATCACGGCACCAACATGACCCGCTACCAGTATGGGCTGGCGGTTGAAAAATACGGAGCGGAAAATGTCGATCCTGCGGATTTCACCTACCCCGGCCCGATTCCCGATTCGAAGGAAGCCGCTCTGATCATGCTGGCGGATTCTGTCGAGGCCCGTGCCCGGGCTGAAAAGCCCGCAAACAAAGAGCAGATCGCGGAAATCGTCCGCTCCATGTTCAATCTTTACTCATCCAACGGGCAGATGGACAACGCTCCGCTGACCTTCAAGGATATTTCCATTGCCAGGACCTCCTTTGAGCGGGTGCTGCAGAATATGTATCATTCCCGCATGCTCTATCCCGGCCAGGCAAAGAATAAAGAAGAAGAAAAAAAGAATGAAGAATAGAAGTAGCCTATGTTTTTAAACACTGAAGATTTGAAAACCCCGTTCAGCATCGATCCGTCCTTTCTCGAATCGATCGCGGAAGCCGTACTGGATGATTACTACGATGAAATGCCGGATTTCACGCTGACTTTTGTCGAACCCGAAGCGATCCGGGAATTGAACCGATCCTACCGGGAGGTCGACTCCGTGACCGACGTGCTTTCCTTTGAAGCAGGCGGTGAATATGACCCGGAGACCGGCCTGGAGTATCTGGGTGACATCGTGATCTGCCTTGAACAGGCCCAAAAGCAGGCGGAAAAATCCGGCCATGCTCTTGAAAATGAGGTCGCTCTCCTGGAGATCCATGGGTTGCTGCACCTTCTGGGTTATGACCATCTGGACGATGAGCAGAAAGCCGAAATGTGGAAATATCAGGACGAATATCTTGAAAAATGCGGCATCAGCCTGAACCGCAGACCGGGAGAAGACTTTGATTTCTGAATTTCTCGCTAAAAAAGCCCGGTCCTTCAAATATGCCTTTTCCGGATTGCGGGAGCTCTGGAAGAAGGAAAGCAACACCCGGGTCCATCTGTTCTTTACCATCCTGGTGCTCGCTGCGTCGTTCCTGTTCAAAGTAGACACCCGAGAGTTCTGCATCCTGGTCTTCATCATCGGTGCCGTTTGGAGCGCGGAAGCCATGAACAGCGCCATTGAGCGGGTCGTCGACCTGGTCACGCTGGATCAGCGTCCGCTGGCAAAAGCTGCCAAGGACCTGGCCGCAGGCAGCGTGCTGATTTTGGCCATCGCCAGCGTCATCATCGGCCTGGTGATTTTCCTGCCGAAGATCTTTGCACTTTTTGTACCGAATTTATAACCAAATCTTTTCGTTTTCAGGAATGGTGATATAATAGACGAGGTTTGCTGAAAGGCAATCTTTCCGTTTCCGTTTCGCGCGGAAATAATCCCATGGAAAGGAGAAACAAACATGCGCAAGTACGAAATCATTTTCATTGCTCAT
>CAYWGX010000255.1:0-3815 GCA_964457635.1 uncultured Leptolinea sp. | reverse complement strand
TTAAGAAACGGTGATGACAAAAAGGATAACAAACATAAGCATGAAAAATTTAAGGATAATATCGGTTTTTCTGTTCTTTTTACTGGCCGTAACTGCTGCTTCCGCACAGGCTCAGGATGCTCATCTGCTGGCAGAGTCGGAACTCTCCGGTCCGGTGAGCCGGATGGTCTGGAATGAAGCCGGAAACACGATCATGCTTGCATCCCGTGAGGCTGTGGAATATATCGAGCTTTCCGCTCCAAAAGACTCGAAATCCTGCTCTTTGAGCGTGAAGGATCCCTTCTTCACAGCTCTCAGTCAAACCGGTATTGCCGTGTCCACAGACTGGCAGACAATTTCCATATTTGACCCCGGAAAGGATGAAAAAGCTGTACGCACCATCGACCCGGGTTTTATGGTTCTTTCCGTGGGTATTTCCAAAGACGGCTCGCTGGTATTGGCAGATTCCGCCGAACAGATCCGAACGGTAGTTTATAACACGGAAGATGGTTCCGTGGTATATGACCTGACCGGTTTTGAGACAGCCGCCCCGGTTTATGATTCTTCATTTTCCGCCGACAGCAGTTATTTGGTCTGGCACGCCCGGGGAACTTTGGCGGTACAGAACATTGCAGAGGGCACCTTCGGAAAGACGATCTCCCTCTGGGATTTCATCGCTGACTACGAGCTGTCTCCCGACAACAGCACACTGGCTGCAGCCATCATCAACGACGACTATGAAAACGGCTGCGTGATCTTCTTTGATCCGGAAAACGGTCAGGAACTTGGCCGTACCATTCTCGGGAAAACATCGCCGAATCACCTGTCATACAGTGCGGACGGGACTGTGCTTTGGGCTTCTGACGCTGCTACCGTCTACCGGATCGACCCGGTTTCATTCGAGCTGCATGCTCAATACCCGGTAACTTCTCCGGATGCAGAATCCGAACGCATCAGCCTCATCGCATCCGCTCCCGACGGCTCCTCTGCCGCGGTCCTGCTGAACAGCGGAAAAGTATTTCTGGTTGAAAGCGAAAAGTAAATTGATGCACAGCACCTGCACCCTTCACCTTTCACCTTTCACCTTTGATTTAAAATGATTGAAGTTAACGAATCCATCCGTAATACACTGGCGACTTTGCCTAAGAAACCCGGCTGCTACCTGATGAAAGACGCCGACGACAAGATCATTTACGTCGGCAAGGCCATCAACCTGCGCAACCGGGTCAAGTCCTATTTTGTCAATGACTCCGGTCATACAGAAAAGACCCGGCAGCTGGTGAAGCACATCGACCATATTGAATGGGTGGTCGTGGAATCAGAGCTGGAGGCCTTCATCCTGGAGATGAACCTCATCAAGCGCTACAAGCCTCACTATAACATCCAGCTCAAGGACGACAAGCGCTATCCCTACATCAAGATCAGCTATCAGGACCCTTATCCGAAGGTCAGCGTCACACGCCGCATGATCCATGACGGATCGCGCTATTTCGGCCCCTACACCAGTGTCTGGGCAGTCCGGCAGACGCTGGACATGCTGCGGAAGGTCTTCCCTTACTTCACCTGTGACCGGGAACTCACCGGCAGCGATCAGCGGGCCTGCCTCTATTATGACATCAAGCTCTGCTCCGGTCCCTGCATCGGCGCTATCACACAGGAAGAATATCACCGCATGATGGAAAGCCTGGGGGATTTTTTGGAAGGGAAGTCAGACGAGATCATCAGGAAGCTGCAGCAGGAGATGAAGGAAGCTTCCGACAAAATGCTTTTCGAGCGGGCTGCCCTGCTGCGGGACCAGATCCAGGCTGCCGCTCGGGTGGTGGAAAAACAAAAAATCGTCTCCTCCGAGGATATCGACTCGGATGTGATCGCTATTGCCCGGGCGGAGGACCAGTCCTGCGTACAAATGTTCTTCGTACGCTCCGGCAAGCTGATCGGACAGGAATATTTCGTGCTGGAAGGCACCGCGGACGAAAAGGATTCCGAGGTATTGGAAGCTTTTATCCGGCAGTATTATGACCGGGCGACAACAGTTCCCTCCCAAATGCTGCTGCCGACCGACCTGGAGGAGACAAAAATCATCCACCAGTGGCTGCGGCAAAAGCGGGGCGGGAAGAAGATCGAAATCAAAGTACCCCACACCGGATCCTCTAAAGACCTGGTGAACATGGCAACTGAAAACGCCATTGAGACGCTGAAGGCACTCAAAACCCAATGGACCAGCGATACCAGCAAGCAGAATGAGGCTTTGGCCGAGCTGCAGAATGCGCTGGGGCTGCCCCAGGCGCCAAACCGCATGGAGTGTTACGACATTTCCAACACCCAGGGGACAAACTCCGTCGGTTCCATGGTGGTCTTTCTGCAGGGCGTTCCCGCAAAATCCCACTACCGCCGCTTCAACATCAAGACCGTTGAAGGACCGAACGACTTTGATTCCATGACCGAAGTGCTGACCAGGCGAATCAAACGCTGGGAATCCTCCAAAGAAAAAAATGCGGAGACCGGCGGAAAGGCAGACGAGTCCTTCGCCATGCTGCCGGACCTGATCATCATGGATGGCGGCAAGGGTCAGCTGGGACGGGCTGTGGAGGTTCTGGAGGAACACGGACTGACGAACAAGGTCCATGTGGTGGGGCTTGCCAAGCGGGAAGAAGAGCTCTTCCTACCGCATCAGTCGGAATCTATTTTGCTGCCCCGTCACTCCCAGGGTCTTTACATGGTGCAGCGCATCCGTGACGAAGCCCACCGCTTCGCCATCACAGCCCACCGCAACCGCCGTACGAAAGCGGGTCTTGCCTCAACGCTGGAAAAGATCCCCGGCATCGGTCCGGTCAAGCGTAAGGCGCTGCTGAAGAAATTCGGCGACCTCGACGGCATCGCCAATGCCTCTATCGAAGAACTCTGTCTCGTCAAAGGCATCGACCCCGACCTCGCCCAGGCCGTCCATGATCATCTGGACGCTGGAAATTCGTAGCAGAGTTTACCGTAAACAGACAACACCATACGAAATATTTCTTATGCACCAGTAAGTAAAGGATGATGTATGCAAAACACTTGTTCTCTTTTCAATACCGTTATTGCTGAATACACCTGAGTTAGGATATATCTTACCATCCGCAAAGGAAATAGAATAAGGGTAAGCATTTGTATCTGATAAAATCTGACACGAATTATCATTACATTTCCGGACAAGAAACCAGAAATCATAAAAATACTTCTCATTTCCCGACACCAAAACAGAAGCACCTTGCCCACAAGGGAGCCCTGTTCCGGCCGGAATCACAATTTGGTTTGATAAATTAATTGTGAACATTTGCCTGGTGGCTTGACATGGATCATAGAGAGCATTTGGTGTTCCTGTGGTATCTGCCGATGAAGATTTTGGAAATCGAGATACAAACAATAAGCAAAGCAGCAAAATAAAATAACGATGGTATTTACTGGTGATATTCATGTTTTTGTCAAAACCTCCGACAAACAAAAAAGTGTGCAGCACGGAGCCGCACACGAAAAGCGCCTGCCCCATTGCTGCAACACAATTTTTTTCGATCCTTTGTAAGTATGCGAAAAGCGGAGCCTGCGTTTTTGCCGGATGACAAAACGCAGCCTTACAAAGGATAATTAAGCGCAACTACGCTGATATTAAATTGTGTCGCATATGTGATAATATCATGATTCAAACATTGATTTCAAATACTCACAACGGTAATTCTCTTTCTTAAAACTGAAGAGGTTACAATCCTCTGACTATCCGGTAAACTGTAACAACGGAAGAGAGCTGAAATGTGACAGCAATATTCTATGGAATCAGGGCTTTAAAAAACATACAAGAAAGC
>CAYWGX010000254.1:0-3819 GCA_964457635.1 uncultured Leptolinea sp. | reverse complement strand
CAGTGGGGAGTTTGGCAGAATGGATTATTCAAAAATTGATGCTTATGTACAGCGGTTGATCCGCGAGTCCTCGCCGGACCATACGGTTTGGAACATCGAAAAAGTCCGGGAAGGCAAACCCGGCAGCTGGAATTATATCGACGGCTGCATGGTGACTGCCCTGCTCGCAATGGCTGAGATAACCGGTGATAAAGCCTATTTTGACTTTGTCGATGGTTTTATCAGTGATTTCGTTGTCGAAGACGGATCCATCCGCACCTACGAACCGGAAAAATTTGCCCTGGATGACGTCAACGAGGGACGGGTCCTCTTTGAGCTCTATCAGAAGACCGGGAAAGAGAAATACCGCAAGGCTGCAGAAACCCAGATGGACCAGCTGCGCAGACAGCCCCGCACATACGAGGGAAACTTCTGGCACAAAGCCATCTATCCCAATCAGGTCTGGCTGGACGGTCTTTACATGGCGCAGCCCTTTCTGGCGCTGTATGAGAAAAATTTCGGCACCGGTGATTATTCCGACACGCTCCAACAGATTGAAAATGTCCGCAAACACATGTTCAGCGAGGAAAAAGGCCTCTATTATCACGGCTACGATGCCTCAAAGACTGCCTTCTGGGCGGACCCGGAGACCGGACTCTCCAAAGGCTTCTGGCCGCGTGCCATCGGTTGGTTCTCGGTAGCATTGGCAGACCTGATGGAGATACTCCCTGAGGGAGAAGCACGGGATCGTATTATCCCCATCTTCACCGAACTGATGCAGGGCATCTCCCGCTATGCAGATGCGGACAGCGGCATGTACTGGCAGGTGGTGGACCAGGGCGGACGGGAAGGCAACTATCTGGAAACCAGCGGTTCCTCCATGATCGCCTATGCCATGCTCAAGGGTGCACGTCTCGGGATTCTGGACCCGAAATATGCAGAGCTGGGTCAAAAGACCTTCAGCGGGATCATTGACCGTTATCTCTCTTTCACGGATGGGGAGCTGAATCTGGAAGGTATCTGCCTGGTGGCGGGGCTTGGACCGGAAAACAACCGAAGACGGAACGGCACCTATGAATATTACATTTCCGAACCTATCGTGAAGAATGACGCCAAAGGCGTCGCGCCTTTTCTGCTCTGCTACACGGAGGTCATGCGGTTGTAGGAGATAGAAAATAGGAGATAGGAGATAGGGATCAGCAGTCTGGGCCAGACATGTCCGCCTGGCTCCTGACGTTCCCTTTTACCTTATGCTATCTCCTATCTCCTATCTCCTATCTCCTCCCTCTATCTTCACATCTTCCGGGGCCAGGCGTTTCACTCCCTGCTGACGTTCGCTGCGGTAAAAGCTTGGGGCGGTGCCGAATTTTTTCTTGAACATACGCGAAAAATAAAGAGGTTCATTGAACCCGCACTGCCGCGCCACATCCGCGATGTTCCCGGGATCATGATAGAGCGATGCCAGATATTCGGCGGCGGTATCCAGCCGCTTGTCGCTGAGATACTGATGAGGAGTGATCCCCATCTCCTTCTTGAAGAGCTTGCGGAGATAGTCGTAGCTGAATGGCAGTGAACGCAGGAATTTGTCCAGTTCATAGCTGCAGTCGGAAAAATTCTGCAGAATATTGCTGCGGATCTCTTCCACAATGTCACTGCGTACCGGGGCTTTCTGGTAGGCGCGTATATAGTTGACCAGTAAGTGCCCGTAAGCTGTCAGCAGAATGTCATTCTCGCTGCCTTCATTGTAGTGGTAATAAGCAGCATTGAAGGCGTTTAGAATGGAATGACGCGGGTCATCCTGGATCTTGACCGGAGTACGGTAGTTCAGTGTCGACTCGTGCAGATTGAGGAAGATGTTGGTAAAACCCTCCCGACTGATGTTTTGGTGCGGAAAGTTTGGCGGAATTGCAATGACGTCAGATTCTCTGTATGAAAGGCTGAGATCGTCAAAAACCATAGTCCCTTCTCCGCTGGTGTAGTAGATCAGTTCCCAGCTGTTGTGCATGTGACGGGCGACATCTGTGGTGAGATTATGTTTGCTGACGTAAATGATTTCGTTCATGAGTTTTCTCCCTTTCCGCTGTGACTGCCGTTTTCTCTATAAATTATAACCGAAAATATCCGAAAAATCCATAACAGTTAAAATCAGAATTCAGAAATCAGAAATCAGAAATAAATTCGGATATAATCGGTTATAAATCAGAAATCGGAATTAATGAGGAAGCAGTAATGAGGAAAATCAAACTCACCTATATCGGCGGGGGTTCAAAGCTTTGGGCCCGTGTGTTCATGAATGACCTTGCGCTGACAGAAGGCATCAGCGGCGAGATCGCACTCTATGATATCGATGTGGAAGCAGCCCGGCGCAATCAGCGCATCGGTGCCCGCATCAATGCCCATCCCGACACCATCTCACAGTGGGATTATGTGGTTTATGATGACCTCGAAGAAGCCCTGCGGGGGGCGGACTTCGTCGCCTGTTCCATCCTTCCCGGCACCTTTGACCAGATGGCTGTGGATGTCCATACGCCGGAAAAGTACGGCATTTGGCAGTCTGTCGGCGATACCGCGGGACCCGGCGGTATCCTGCGTGCTATGCGGACGGTCCCGATCTACGAAGGCTTCGCCAAAGCCATCTGCAAATGCTGCCCGAATGCCTGGGTCATCAACCTGACCAATCCCATGACCATGTGCTGCAAGACACTCTTTGACGTCTTCCCGGAGATCAAGGCTTTCGGCTGCTGCCATGAGGTCTTCAACGCGGAGGATTACTTGTGCTGTGTGATCAAGGAGCAGCTGGGTGTTCCCCGTCCGGATCGTCATGAGCTGGTGATCGATGCTTCCGGCATCAATCATTTTACCTGGATCACGGAAGCCCGCTGGCATGATACAGATGTGCTGTCCCTGCTGCCGGGATTCATGGAGAAATTCTTCGACAAGGGCTACGATGAAAAGCCCGGTTTCGCTCCGGATGCCTTCAACACGGATCCCTTCCATTACGGCAACCGGGTCAAAATGGACCTTTTCCGCAGATATGGCGTACTGGCGGCTGCAGGAGACCGTCATCTGGTGGAATTCCTGCCCAACAGCCAGTATCTTGCGGGACCGGAAACTGTTGATCAATGGCTGTTCCATCTGACCACAGTGGATTATCGCAGGGCAGACCAGCAGCGCAAGATCGCGGAGCTGGAGGCCATCGCAGCAGGTGAACTATCTGCCCAGCCTCACAAGAGTGCTGAGGAATTGATCGCGCTGATGAAGGCGGTCCTGGGCTTCGGTCCGGTGATCTCCAATGCCAACACGGTCAACCGAGGACAAATGTCCCAGCTGCCTCTCGGTGCGGTTGTGGAGGTCAATCACGTCTTTGACAACAACTGTGTCCGTCCCATTCTTGCGAATCCGCTTCCTGCACCGGTTGCGGACCTGATCCGCCCCTGCGTGGAAAGCCTTGAGGAGTGTTATCAGGGAATCAAGACCCGTGATCTGAACCGCATCTTTAATGCCTTCATGGCTCAGCCTATGGTCAGAGACCTCTCCCGCTCCGATGGAGAGAAGCTCTTCCGGGAAATGGTCGAAGGCACCCGCGAATATCTCGACCCATGGTATGATCTTTCATTCCTCATAAATTCTTGACGTTCAGCGAAAATCGGTTAAAATTTCTGTATAGTGCACGGAATTAATCGATATTTCGTTGTCAAAACTTCCGGTAAAAACGGAAGAATCATACTCAAAGAGAGGTAATTATTATGAAGAAAGCTGTTTTGATGCTCCTGTGTGTTATCATCAGCCTGTCTGTCGTGCTGACCGTCAGCGCGGAAGATTTCCATATCGGCATCGTTA
>CAYWGX010000253.1:0-3823 GCA_964457635.1 uncultured Leptolinea sp. | reverse complement strand
CGGTAAATATAACCGCCATCATCATTGCCGGAAAAATCGATTTTCTCACCGGGACTCTGGAGTTTGCCGTTTACAATGAATCCTTTACGGCTGATCGCTATTCTTCCGTCCTCGTCCCATTCCTCCATGGTATAGAATGTTCCGGATTGGACACCGGGGCGCTTTATCCGCTGTCGATCTGCTGAAGAATACGCCGCATGTCGGCAGCTGCTTCCGGATAGATGCGGCTGAAATCCGGATCGGATGCAAGCAGGCGTATTTCATCCTCGGTAAAAGTGAGTTTCCCTTCATCCTCCGGCCCGCTCCGCGCAAAGACTTGTTGTAATATGACAAGATACGGCAGAAGGTCATCATTCAGTGAGGAGTGAGAAATGAGGAGTGAGGAATCATCTTCCAATGAAGAATCTTCATCCAATGAAGAATGAAGAGGTAAGAATGAAGATTCATCCGCCTCGTCGTTAGCTGCTTCTTCATGCTCCAAACGTTCTTTTTCATTTTCTTTGTCTTCCGATTCCTTTTCTGAAACCTGACGCCTGGAACCTGAAACCTGTTTTTCTTCATTCTTCCTTCTTACTTCTTCATTTTCGTCTGATTTCCGATTTCTGATTTCTGATTTGGATGCTGTTTCTGACTTAGCTTCCGCACCTGACACCTGTTTTCGTTCACTCCGCATTGGAGTCAGCGCCCGCTGGGCGGAGAAGGCAGCCGGAGCGAAAAGCGCGTCCAGCCCGCTGAGAGCACCCGTACCGGAGGCAGACCATTCATCCAACCCCGGCAAAGCTTCAGCTTTATCCAATGAAGAATCTTCATCCAATGAAGAATTATGAATGAAGAATGAAGAGTTATTTGAGTTTCCGTCAGGCAATTCTTCATTCTTCATTCTTACTTCTTCATTTGAAATTGGCTTCACCAATTTCTCTTTCGTCTTATACAGCCGCATCAGCAGGTCCGCCCATCCCAGCTGGTTGACCAGCAGGCGTTCGCCGATCTCCGGGTGCTTGGAAGAAAACTGCACCACACCGAGATAACTCTTGCGGAAGTGATAGGACCCCACGGAGATCAGGTCGTCGATCTGCATGGGCGCCGCGCTCAGGTCCTCCCCGCGCTTGTGCAGGGTGACCAGTCCGCGGCCCATGGTTGTGACGCCCTTTTGAACGAGCTTGGAAAGATATACGAAACGTTCGGAATAATAGCTGGCCTTCTTCGCCTCTGCGATCCAACCGGAAAGGGAGACGTAGGTCAGGTTCATCACCGAAAGGGGTTTGACCTCTTCAGATGCGAAGGGATCCACCATATCGGCAGGGAGCGGCATGTCTTCAAGGATCTGTTTGTCCCACGGCATAACACAGCCGGCATACAGATTTTCCAGCGCACTCGCTCTCATAATATCGATAGTTGAATTACCCATGTCTCCTCCCCTCATAATTCAGTGAATAATGAATAGTGAATAATTAAGGTGTCGCTTCGCGACTTCCGGATTTTCACCTTTCACCCTTCACCTTTCAACTTTTATTCGAGTCTACATCACATTTTGAAATTTGTAAACAGACAAGGTTGTCTCTTGACAAATGTTCGAAAATGTGGTAGTGCAGCAGGCTTTGACTCCATCTTCTGATTTTTTCATCGAAACTGTGATTGACTTTTTGTCTCCTATCGGTGTATAATTTAAGCATAAGAGGAAACACAAATGGGAGAAAAAGATATTACCGAAAAATTATTGGAGGCTTATAATGAAGTCTTCGCGGATATTGTCAATACGCTCCTGTTTTGCGGAGAAAGAGTCATTGATCCGGATGATCTGGAAGATTATCCCACCATATCCGGATACAAGGCTGATGGAAAAATTCGTGAGCTGGGACGGGATGTCGCAAAACGCTGGAGACAGCAGAATATCCGAATTGCATTTATAGGCTTTGAAAATCAAACGGAACCGGATCCATATATGACGCTGCGGGTGGCCGGTTATGATGGAACAGAATACCGCGCTCAGATGATTAACCTGAAAAAAGGCGAAAAGCCTTATCCGGTAATAACGATCGTGCTTTACTTTGGGTTTGAAAAACGCTGGGATCAACCTGTAACGTTGTATGATTCGCTGGATATTTCGGAAAAGCTGAAGCCTTATGTCAATGATCTGAAGCTGAACTTGTTTGAAATCGCTTATCTGGATCGGGAAACAGTCAGTAAATTCCGGAGTGATTTCCGAATTGTTGCGGATTATTTTGTTCAAATGAGAGAAACAGGTGATTATGTACCATCCCGAGAAGAGATGGAACATGTACAGGCTGTATTGCAATTGCTGAATGTAATGGCTGACGACAAACGTTTTGAAATCAAACAAAACGAGAAAATCGAAGAAAGAGAGGTAAAAACCATGGCAGATTGGCTCACAAAAAAATTGAATGATAGTGAAGAAAAGGGCAGGAATGAAGGTGAAAACAGAATGGGAAAGCTAATTAATATCCTTTTGAATCAGGGGCGAACAGATGATCTGTCAAAAGCGGCCGATGACCCGAAATATCGGGAGAAGCTTTTCAACGAATTCCAAATCGCCTGAAATTTCGCAAACCGAGCGAATAAGAATGAAGTCGACAGCAGGACTGCACCATCGGAAGTCAGTCCTGCTGTTTTTTTATTTCGGCCCGGTGAAGTCTCCGGGTAAAATATGTTATAATCAATTTTGCGGCACAATTTTATATCAGCGTTCTTCCGCTGTGATCACCCTCTGCTGGGCAGCGTTTTGTCTTTCGGCAAAAACGCATGCTCCGATTTTCGCATACCGGCAGGGGAACGAAAAATTGTGTCGCAGCAAAGGGGCAGGCGCTTTTCGTGTGCGGCTCCGCGCTACACACTTTTTGTTTAAGGGCAGGCACATGCGCCCTGATTTATCACCGGGTATGGTTTCTCCGCAAGGTTCGGGTATATACGGAGCAGCTGAACCCGCCGGCCTAACCGGATCCTGTCCGCCACCGGACGGGGAAATGCAGGAATTGTTGTTCGTTGTCAGTGGGTTTTTCGCTGTGACATTTGTCAAATTTAAGTAATTACATGTTCGCGGACGGAATGTGACATTCCCGGTCTTTCGCTGATTTTCCTGACAAAAGTCAAAGAATCCCGGCATGACATTTGACAGGGTCAAACTTTGTACTCAGACATTTTGGGTGGGAAAGGTCTGTATAATATTTACAGATATTTAAAGTATGTCTGATGAAGTGTTTTTCGGAAGGAGTTATCGTGATTGACTGAAACGTTCAGAATATCCTTTACAATAGACAATTGACTGCTGATGTAAATCTATAAAGAAAACGGGAAATCATTAATGCTTCGAGAGTGAAATATGTGTGTCACTCGGTCTTATGGAAAAATACGTTGATCCACAATTTGAGCAGTTCATTGCATCTTGTGAGTTGAGATCATAACCCGGTTTCCATCTCGTCGGTCCAATGGAGACATGAGCCCAGAATTATTCGGTCATTTTACAATAAAAATATTAACCTTATAGAAATATTCGAAAAAGGCAATTTCAGTTATTCTTTGATGTATTTGAAATTTTTGATATTTTCTCAACAGTTACTCGTAAAATGGTATGTAAAAAAATGTTTTAAGACGGGTTTTTTAACGGTTCCGCAGCAATATTATAAAGACTAATTGAAAAACCTTAAGAAAATCAAAAAAAAAATCTTGAGATAGTCAACCTTGAGATTGACATACGTCATGTAGTGATCAGCTCTTTATTAGGGGAGACCCAGGCTATGATCTCTAAAAAGTCAATTGTAAATACACTTCTTGTCTATCAAATCCAGAGTTGAATCAAAATCAATGA
>CAYWGX010000252.1:0-3875 GCA_964457635.1 uncultured Leptolinea sp. | reverse complement strand
GTTTCGGCTTCGGTTTTTCCCGGCTCAGGAAGCAGGCCATACCTTCCACCTGATCATGGGTTTCAAAACAGGAACCGAACAATTTCTCTTCGATTTCGATTCCCTTATCGATCGAGACCTGCAGCCCTTCGTTGATGGCCTGTTTGCAGGCACGCACCGCAATGGGAGCATTCTTCGAGATTTTCATTGCCAGCTTCAGCGCGTTCGGCATCAGTTCTTCCGGGGTATAGACCGCATTCACCAGACCGATACGCAGCGCTTCTTCCGCGTTGATATTGAGCGCGGCATAAGTAATCTGCTTAGCCATGCCCGGGCCCACCAGGCGGGCGAGACGCTGAGTTCCGCCGAATCCCGGGGTAATTCCCAGACCGACCTCCGGCTGTCCGAACAGGGCGTTATCAGAGCAGATACGGATGTCACAGCTCATCGCCAGTTCATTACCGCCGCCAAGGGCAAAACCGTTCACCGCGGCGATCACAGGGATCGGGAAGTTTTCGATCATCAGGAAAATATCATTTCCCAATTTACCGAAGGCTTCGCCTTCTGCTTTGGTCATGGTGCTCATCGAGGCGATATCCGCACCGGCGACAAAGCTCTTCTCACCGGCACCGGTGAGGATGATGCAGCGGATCACGTTCTGATCGACCGCTTCAAATGCGGCTTTCAGTTCTTCAAGCACCTCAGGATTCAGTGCATTCAGTGCCTGCTGACGGTCTATGGTGATGACCTCAACGGCGTCCTGGATTTCAGTTTTAATGTACATTTTATCTCCGCGTTACCCGGGGACAGTCCCATAAAGGGACTGTCCCCGGTGTTCCTTCTGAATCGTTATTCCATTTCAACCACAGCAGCGCAGCCCATACCGCCGCCGATACACAGGGTAGCAAGGCCTTTCTTTGCGCCGCGATGCTTCATCGCGTAAAGCAAGGTGACCAGTATGCGTGCACCGGAAGCACCGACGGGATGTCCGAGGGCAATGGCACCGCCATTTACATTGACCTTATCCATATTGAATTTCAGTTCCCGGGCGACTGCAACGGACTGTGCAGCAAAGGCCTCGTTGGCTTCGATCAGGTCAAAATCATCAATCGTCCAGCCGGTCTTGGCCAGCACCTTTTTGGTGGCTTCCACAGGGCCGATGCCCATGATAGAGGGATCCACACCGCCCAGTGCACCGCAGACCCAGGTCGCCATCGGGGTCACACCCAGTTCTTTGGCCTTAGATTCGCTCATCAGCACCACTGCGGCCGCACCGTCATTGATAGCGGAAGAGTTGCCGGCGGTGACCATGCCATCCGGTTTAAAAGCCGGCTTCAGTTTGGAAAGACCTTCCATGGAAGTTCCGGGACGATTGCCTTCGTCTTTGCTGAAGATGATGTCGCCCTTCTTGTTTTTGATAACGACAGGGACAATTTCCTCATCAAATGCGCCTGTGGCCTGGGCTTTTTCGGTTTTTTCCTGGCTGGCAACGGCAAAGGCATCCAAGTCTTCGCGGGTCAGGCCCCACTGTTCGCAGATGTTTTCCGCAGTGATGCCCATGTGGACATTGCCGAAAACATCCCAGAGGGCATCGTTGACCATGGTGTCGACCAGTTCACTCTTCCCCATCGGGTAGCCCATGCGATAACCGTAGCGGCCTTTCATCATGGCGAAAGGCGCCATGTCCATGTTTTCCGTACCGCCTGCAACGACCACATCAGCCTCGCCCATAGCGATCAGCCGTGCACCGGTGTTGACGGCTTCAAGGCCGGAACCGCAGACGACGTTCAGCGTAATTGCAGGAGTTTTCACCGGGATCCCGGCTTTGATGGAGGATTGCCGGGCTACATTCTGTCCCAAACCTGCCTGGATCACACAGCCCATGTAAACCTGGTCAACTGCATCAGGAGCAATTCCTGCACGGTTGATCGCTTCTTTGATGACGATGGCACCCAATTCAGCCGCTGACGTATTGGCCAGTGTTCCGCCGAATTTGCCGATAGCGGTTCTGCATGCTGATGCAATGATAACCTTTTCCATATCTTTCTCCTTATAGAATTGCATAACTGCAATTAGTTGATTGTAGATGCTATGAGCCCATGTGATAGTTTTCACGGAGCTCACTTTGATAATTTGATTTTATTTGTAAACGTTTGCAATGTCAAGTGGAATTGTGACAAAATGCACAAACAAAATTTTTACATATCAATTTATATAATTATAAAGCATCTTTTTGCAGCCGGTTTCCATATTATGCAGCGATTCTGCTTGAAATGTTAACGCTTATGACCTCGTCCAAAGAGTCAACACAACCGAAACAAGCCGAAACCGTACAGTTTCGGCTGGAAATTGCTTTTGTTTATGCCCTGCCGGGCGGGGATTTCCTCTTTTCGCCGGATTGCATGGCGAAGATGGTGTTCCAGATGTCGACGGCACTGGTCTTTCCGAACATGCCGGGGTTTAAGGCCTGCGCCGATGCGGGGGCTGAGTTCCCGTTAATCCCCGCGGCTGTCCGGATCTTTTGACATGTCTCTGAAATGAGGTTTTCCTGTTCCTGCTTTGCCATGGCTTCGGCTTCCATTTTCCGGACAAGCTCAGGATCATATGGGTTAGACGCCCGGTTTTGGGTGGAATCTTCCGGAACGGTTTCGGATGACGCGCAGTTCTGTTTGGCACGCCACTGCCGCTGGTATTCGTGCAGCTCTTCCAGCAATTCTGCCTGTGGATCATGCCATTTCACCGGCTGTTTCTCTTTCTGATGGAAGTCCCACTCGGCTTCCCGGATGGCGCTGCCGATCACGGGAAATGCGGTGGTCTTGCGAAAATCAGATTTTTTGACCTGCTTTTTGGCGTAATGCCCGTTCCAGCTTTCCTTTGAAAGCTGCAGTGCCCGCTGGACGATAGGCTCCTCACTGACGAGGCCGAGATTGATGTTATAGATCTTGTCTTCTGTGACTTTCAGCCGGTCCAGCAGGTGATAATAGCGGTACTCCATATTGAGCAGCCGGTAAACGGAATTTTTCTTTTCCGCGATGGCAGCCGAAAGCGTATCATCGATCTTGCGGAAGTTAAAGGATGCCATTTCATAGAGCTTCTGGGTGGAGAGCTGTCCCAGCAGGGGGAATTCATAATCCCGTTTTTCCAGGCAGATCTTGGTCAGGGCAGCGGAGGCCATGGCTTTGATGCCTTTTTCCAGCCAGCCGCAGCATTCCAGGTACTGCGGGACGTTACGGTCATATTGGGAGGAGAGGTCAAAGAGCTCTTCGACTTTGTTCAGCAGCCGGGCAGCCGCCTCTTCAAAGACGATGGGAGCGGTGGAGAAGTCGTCGATGGATTCGGTGAACAGGTTTTCTTCTTCAGAAACGTTTTCTGAAGATTCCATGATCGAAACATTGCTCTCCGGAGCGATTTCGATCAGTTCGTTCACTTTGTCCAGGACCTGATCCATCACCGAAGTCTCCATTATCCTCTCTCCTTTCTTTAGAAAATTCTAAATATAAAAATAATTCAGAATGTTAAAATCTATTTTACAAACTATTTATAATTTGTCAAGTAGATAACATATAATTTCTATAAAAACATGACAAATGTCATATGAGCCTGTTTTTTAACAGGCTCATATGACATTTCAGCAGTACGAGGAAGACCGCTGCAAAACAAGTATTAAATCTAAGGAAACGCTGATAATGTGCCGTTGGGGACGGTTCCTTCCGTCTCCATGCCTGCACCGCAAGGTGCGGCCTTCGGCCGTTCGATTCGGTGCAGGAGCTTCGCCCATGAGGTGACTACAGGGCGAAGCTGGTTGCTCCGCATCAATCTGGCGAAGCCAGCACTTCTCGGAGCAACCGGCCCCGTTGGCACATATTACTGTGTATTTCACCTGTGTCACGGGTACG
>CAYWGX010000251.1:0-3907 GCA_964457635.1 uncultured Leptolinea sp. | reverse complement strand
TTATCGGAAACAGTCACGCTCTGGTCTTCATGGATCGTGACCTCGATATCGGTACAGTAACCGGCCAGTGCTTCATCGATCGCATTGTCGACAACTTCATAAACCAGGTGGTGCAGTGCTTTTGCGTCGGTACCGCCGACATACATGCCGGGACGGCGCCGAACGGCTTCAAGCCCTTCCAAAACCTGGATCTTACTGGCATCGTAATTGGTATTGATCGTGGTTAAATCGTCATTCATGTGTTTCTGGTTCCTTTTTGAAAATCTGCTTTATACGAAGATTGGCTTTTCTCCAATCAAGAAAACTCCGGTTTTCTTCCTGCCATTTTTCAAGATCCCGGAACAGCATAAATGAAGCGGCAAGAAGTGCGGTGGTAACAAATGCATGGCCGAAGATGCTCACAAGGATGAGCCATGAGGATTGGTCCGCTATGGTCCAAATCATATCCAGCCCGAAAGACAGGACAAGCGATAAAAGAATGAAGCGGATCGTCAGGGTGCCGGCCCAGGAGGATAAGCGGAAGCTTTCCTTTACTGCATTCGGAAAATCAAGGTCTTTCACAAAAATCGCCTGCGGGATGTAGAAAAGCGGAATGATCACCCAGCAGGAAACGGCGATCAGAATCAGCGTGAAGATCTGGTACAGGATGGGTGATATCATAAAACTCAGGCTCATCAGGCATCCTGCAGGAACTGCCAGAACGGCAAGCACCACGATCATCGCGATATACAGAAGGATGACGTTCAGCAGCTGATTGCCGAAACGCTGCCACGAAAAGCCCCCGTTTTCTTTTGCTGCAGCGGCTGCCGTCAGGGAATAATAGAGAGAGCCGAGCAATACACCGAGTATCATGAGACCGATGATGATCGGAATGATCTGCAGCAGGGATGTGAGCTGGATCTCTGCTGAATTCCCCAGCGGTGTTTCAGCTCCGCTGGAAGAAAGGAGCACTCGGACGCCGATCGGATAGACCTGTAAAAATCCAAAGAGATTTACACTGCTGAGCGCGTGCCGCAGTATTTCAATGCTGATCTCCAGTTGCTGCCTGCCCACGGATGCGGAGGAAAGAAGCTGGCTGAATGCGGTGTCAAACATCGGCTGAAAATATTCTGTGATCCGCAGCTTCGGCCCGAAGAGCAGAAACAGATCCAAAATGAGCGGTGCGGCCATCAAATAGACCTTGCTTGCCACCAGATTGCAGCCTTCTCCCAGAATTTTAATGATCCCGGGTACGGGTGTTGTTTCAGGTATATCTCGTGTTTCCATAACCATTTAATTATACCATTAGCTGCTCTTTTCACCTCTTTCGGCGGGAAGAATTGTGAAACTGTTTTGTGATATATAATAAGAAATATGGACGAGCGCAGACCGGAACTCTATTTTACAACACTGACAGGCATCGTCATGATGATCTTCATGCTCTCCTCCCTGACAAACCGGGAGCTGTTTCATTATGATCTGAACCTGTTCGGGTTTTCTATCAGTCTGGGACTGGAATCTACGGAATTGCTGATTTTTCTGGCTGCGGTTTTTATAAATCTTGGTATGTATCTGGGACTGCAGCTTTATCTCCCGGAGCTATCCGACCCGATCATCCTGCATCTGTTTCTGCCCTTTGCTGTTACCCTGACCATCGGTTTTACACTGCGGAACTTTGGCAGCAGTGACAATGAATGGACGCTGCTGATCATAACGGCTGTTTTGCTCTATCTGGTCATGTATTTTGAATTTGTATCCTGCGATCCGGCTTCTGTCCTGCGGCCGCTTTCCATCATCGTGCTGGACAGCCTCTGTTACGCTGTATTTCTGCTGTTTATGATCGCCCTGCGCGCGAATGTCCCCCGTTTGATCCTTTCCCTCCCCGCAGCCTTTATTCTGTGTGTGACCGTAAGCCTGAAGATCTACTCATTCCATATCATCGGCAGCAGCATACCGCTCCTATCCCTCGTGACGGGGATCATCGTCGTTTTTGCTGAAGCCGGTCTGCATTATATGCCGATTAATATCGTTTCTTACGGAACTTTGATATTTCTCTGGTATTATACATTTACAAGCTTCAACATCAGTGCGGATCGGAATGAACCGTTCCGCCTGCTGCGCAGAAGACTTCTCCCGGTCTGGGGTATTGCGCTCTTCGTTTTGGTTTATTCCATGACCGGTTTGTAAACAGGAAGGGTATTGATGAATTTGACGGTTTCACATTTTCTCTATTGGATCGCGGCCTATCTCGTTGGTTCAATTCCCTTTGGTTGGATCATCGTGAAAGTGCTGAAGAAAAAGGACATTCGCTATATTGCCTCCGGACGGATGGGAATGTCCAATGTGATGCGCGTGGCGGGCACGTTCTGGGGGATCGTTACCGCGGTTCTGGATGTGCTGAAAGGGTCCGCAGCCGTTCACATGGCTTCTTTGTTTGTTCCGGAACCGGAACCGTGGATGACCTCCATCGGCGGCATCCTGGCTGTGCTGGGACATATTTATTCCATCTTTCTTATTGAAAAGCGGCGTGACGGCCGCTATTATTTCCGCGGAGGAGCCGGAGGACTGACCTCAGCCGGTGCGGCGGTGGCACTCTGGAAAGGCTTCTGGATCGCAATGCCGCTCCCCTGCCTGCTGATTTACCTGTTCACCGGCTATGCTTCCGTGACCGTTGCCTGCTTCAATATTTTCGGCTTCATCGGTTACCTGGTAGGGGCGCTGATGGGCAAATGTTCCTGGTGGTATCTGCTTTACGCAGTCGGAGCTGAGATTTTGGTGTTGGATTCACTCCGCCCGAATTTCAAGCGTTTGCGGCGCGGGGATGAGCGGAAATCTTCCCTGCGGATCCGCTGGCGGAAAGAGGATCGGGAAAAATAAATTCTTTTGCAAAGAAAAAAGACTGCAGCTGCAGTCTTTTTTCTTTGCAGAATTATGATCGGAGATCAATCTTCATCCTCATCGTCCATATAGCCGTCATCCCAATCATCGTCATCAGCATCATAATCGTCGATGTCGTCCTCGAAGTTATGACCGTTCAGGTCGTTGGGGTCGAGGTAGGCCAGGTTGTCGAAATCGTCATCTTCCGGTTCCGGTTCATATTCTTCTTCCGTCGGGAAACCGTACTGGGCGATGACCTGTTTGTATATCCAGATCAAATTCCGCTTGTGCAGGTTTTCGGCCAGCCCGCCGAGATAAACCCGGCTTTTTCCGCAGTCTTCCACATGGATGCTTGAGAGATATTCCCCCGGGTTCCGCTTGATGCGTGCCTTTTCCCCGACTTCTTTCAGCTTTGTCAGGTAGGTGATGTTTTCATGCATCGCTTCATCGATCTCGCCGCGCAGGATGATGTCGCCATGTCCCTGCACGATATTTTCAAGGCCGAGGGAATTGATCTTTTTGTAGGTTTCAAGGGTTTGAACGTAATTCCCTTCATAAAGCGCCGGGATCGGCATAAAAGAGTCGCCGGCAAAGAGGATCCTGTCGTCTTCGACAAAGACAGAGATCCCATCGTCCGTGTGACCCGGTGTAAGCATGATGATCAGGTTTTTCTTCCCGACCTTCAGTGTGAGTTCGCCGTCATCAAAGGTCAGGTGAGGCAATACGATACGGGAATCGGCAAAAGCGGGATTCTCTGCCTTTGTCGCTTCCAGTGCGGCTGCTCCTGAGGTAGCCAGATATTGTGCGCATTTTGTATGTGCGATGATCGTCGCTTCGGGGAAAAAACAGTTGCCCCATGCATGGTCTGCGTGGGAATGTGTGTCGATCAGATAGCGAACGGGAACTTTCAATTCATTGTCGATAAATTCCCGCATCGCGAGGGTTTCTTCAGGTAGGGCAAGCGTGTCCACGACAATCGCCCATTGGGGACCGACTATGACACCTGCGGTAACTTGTGCATAAAGCTCACTTTGCAGCCAATACACATTTT
>CAYWGX010000250.1:0-3909 GCA_964457635.1 uncultured Leptolinea sp. | reverse complement strand
AGGGGACCGATTGCTACACCGGTGGATGCGCCTTTTCCCTGAATGGTGATCATAGTTTCTCCTTTATTTTAAGGTTTCAGGTGCCGAATAACGGTTACCGGTTATCAGTCCCCGGGTGTCAGTTATCTGACACCTGACAAATGAATTCCGGCACCTGGTCTCTGGCACCCGGTTCCTGTATTAGAAATTCTCTTTGAAGAAGGTCTCGATGATGGGGGCTACAGTTTCTTCATCCGCACCTTCGATGGAGACGGTGACGGTGTCGCCCTGTTTGACGCCCATGCCCATGATGGCCATCAGTTTCCGGCAGTCAACGGTTTTTTCACCTTTGGTGATGGTGATGATTGAAGTGTATTTTTTTGCTTCCTTGGCAAGCACACCGGCGGGGCGGGCGTGCAGTCCAACGGGATCGGTAATGGTATATTCGAACGACTTCATGATGGTTTCTCCTTGTTCCCTGCAAAATCTTTCTCCCCGACAGGGTGAGAAGCAGAGATATTATGTTAATATGAAATTATACTTTAATTTTCAGAAAAGATGAAAGGCGATGTGTAAAGAGTACGCGATTCTGAATATGAAGCACATGGGGACGGTTTCGCTGCTGCCGCGAAGCCGGCACTGCGGAACCGTCCTCATGTTGCGCCAATAATGAGTGGTTAATTTTCCAAATTCAGAATCGCGTACTCTTCAAAGCGATTCTGAATTTGGGCGGAAAGTAAATCCAATTACTCTGTTTTTGTCCGTCCCACAGCAATGGAAAGCTGCATCATCGGCTAAACCAGTCCCAGTTCTTCAAAGGCATGGGCAAGGCCGTCGTCCTCCACCGGCGGGCAGACATAGTCAGCTTTTGTCTTGAGTGTGGAACTGCCGTTTTCCATACACACGGAATATCCCACCGTCTCGATCATTTCCAAATCGTTCATGGAATCGCCGAAGCCAATGGAGTCTTCGATCCTATAACCGAGATGTTCGGCGACAATGCGGATACCTTTCCCTTTGTCGAAGCGGCGGTTGATCATTTCTCCGTTCAGGCAGTTTCTGCTGAAGGAATCCTGAATGACAAAGTTGAAACGGCCGCCCAGTGCATTCCGGGCGGGGACAAGCTGGGCTTCGGTTTCACACATGTAAACGATCTTGTAGATCGGGCTGCCGTCATATTCATGCATGGGACGGAAGCCAAGGTCTTTTTCCAGTGTTTCCCGCCAGCGCAGCACCTCGCTGTTGCCGTTGTTCTGTTTTACCAGAAATTCGCCCATTCCCTCATCGCACCAGGTGCCGGTCCGGGCCTCGATGGTGCGGTAGACTCCGGTTTCTTTCAGCAGGCGCATGGCGGTCTCGAAGTCTTCCCGTTCCATGGGACAGTCATAAAGGATCTGATCGCCCACAACGACAATACCACCGGCACTGCCGATTGCCCCATCGAAGGGATATTTGTCCATCAGCGGTTTGAGCATAGGGATATTGCGGCCTGAACAGAGGAAGACCTTGTGTCCGGCAGCCCGTGCCTTTTGAATGGCAGCGACGGCAGATTCCGGCGGATCATTCGCTCCCGGAGGTGTGAGCGTACCGTCTATGTCGAGAAAGATGAGTTTTGCGTTCATGCCGTTCTCTCTTGATTAAAACACTCTTCACAAATTCCGAAAGAATTAGTTACAGGAAGCTCCTTGCCGCAGCGGCGGCAGGTGCGGATGAAGCCGTCTTTCGGCTCGGTGAGCAGTTTGGTGATTTGGCGGATCACGTCCCGGCGGAAGCCCTCGCAGCGGTCATCCCGGTCGAAGCGGCGGCAGAAGTGATGATAAAGGTCCAGTGCCCGATACTGGGTCTCGCAGCGCTCCAGCGTGGTCATGCCGAAGTTCGGGACGGGCAGAGGCTCCCCGAGGGCAATGGCCTTGGCGCAGGTGACCCAGTAATCAACGATGGAAAGGTTCCCGGTATCCACAGGCAGGGTGATGAGCTTGTACATCAGTTCCTTTTCCACTTTGATGCGCTTGGACGGGAAGGATTTGAGCAGCATCAGGGAGTCGCTCATGTCCTCCCGGTCGTACCAGTCCTCCTGCGGCAGATGCTGCCACTCCTCCAGCAGTCCCCGCAGGGAGAACTCGGAATCGATGGCTTCCTGTCCGGGAAAGGCGATGCGGTAGCGGTAGATGGAAGGCGGTGTGCCGGCAAGGGCATGGACCAGCGGCTCACTCTCACCGATGGCAGTGACTTCACCGATGTCGAACATGCCATAACGTCCGGCGCGTCCGGCGATCTGCAGTATCTCGGTATGAGTCAGGGGACGGACCCGTGTGCCGTCAAATTTGCGCAATTCGGAGAAGACGATGCGGCGGATGGGCAGGGAAATTCCCATGCCGATGGCGTCGGTTGCGACCACTACATCGCATTCCCCGGTGGTGTATTTATAAACCTCCGAACGACGGGCTTCCGGCGGCAGTGAGCCGTAGATCACAGCCGGTTTGAAGCCGCGCTGTTCCAGTGCCCCGGCAATACCGAGCACGCCCCGGCGGGAAAAGGCGATAATGGCATCTGCCACACGGATGCCGCTGAGCCCTTCGAGGGCGGGAACTGCCCGCAGCGGGGCGAGCCGCTCATGCCGCACGATCTCATATTCCGTACCCATCAATCCCAGCAGTTCACAGATCAGCTCTTCGGCTTCCGGTGCCAGGCAGACATGGACCTGCTCCGCGTCAATGCGGCAGAGGGCGTCCAGCCAGCGGGAGCCCCGGTCCGGGTCCGCGATCATTTGGGCTTCATCGATCACTGCGACCTGATAGCGGGTGCGGTAGTCGGCCATTTCGATGGTCGAGGCGGTGATCTGTGCACCAGCCACCGGGATGTTCTCTTCCCCGGTCAGCAGGGAGCAGGGACAGTTGTCTGCATTCAGCTTGTCAAAGACCTCCAGTGCCAGCAGGCGCAGCGGTCCGAGATAAGCGCCCCGTTCTGCCTGTTTAAGGGCAATGAGGGCGGTATAGGTCTTCCCGGAATTGGTGGGCCCGATATGCAGGATAAAACGGCGGTGCAGCGCTCGGGCGTATTCAAACTTGTGGTCGGGCGTGAATTGGGAAATGAAGGCTGCACGCTGGGCGCGGCGCCGGGCATCACGTTCTACCTGTCTGGCGATCCGTTCTTTATCCGCTTTCAGGTTTTTGTCGTTTTCACAGATATTGATCACCTTGCGGCGGGGCCAGGCAAGGGTGGAGTGCCGTCCCGGAACCAGTCCGTTTTCCAGCGGCGGCAGGTATTTTTCGATCATCAGCTCCGTCAGCCAGGGGTAGCGGCGCTTCAGTTCGCGTTTTGTAATGTAAGTTCGTTCGCGTTTTGGCATTTGATTCTCTGACTATCTTTAATTTTTCCGCTGTTAATAATACTTGAAAAGGTGAAAGGGAAAGGGTGAAAGGTGAGGATAAGGATACAGGCCGATTATTCAGCGTTCTCATAAAGTGTTGATATAATATACTTGTTTATTTGAGAAGGAGCATTTATGATTTTATGGATCACTGCGGCGCTGATCGCCGGGTTTATCAAGGGACTTTGCGGGGTGGGAGATGCCCCGGTTTTTTCCTCCTTCATGTCCTTTGCGGAAAATAATATCGATATTTCTCCTGTGAGTCTGATTCCCAGTTTGCCGGCGAATGCTCTGATCACCTGGCAGAACCGGAAATCCCTGCAGAAAAAAGTCTGGGTGCCGATGGCTCTGCTGCTGATCGCGGGAACGATTCCCGGGACGATTTTGCTGAAAAATGCCGATACGGGGAAGCTGAAGCTCTTTTTCGGATTTTTCATCATCTTTGTCGGCATCCTGATGCTCTGGAACGAGCTGAGTTCCCGCAAAATCAAGCCTTCGAAATGGCTGCTGTTTGCGGTGGGCGTGATCTCCGGCCTCAGCAGCGGGTTGTTCGGCATCGG
>CAYWGX010000249.1:0-3922 GCA_964457635.1 uncultured Leptolinea sp. | reverse complement strand
GACCGCTGAAGAAATTCTGTGTCCCGGGCATGAACTGTTATTCCTGTCCCGGCGCGGTCGGCGCCTGCCCGATCGGTTCGATGCAGGCGTTATTTGATGGCCGGAAACGGAAATTCGCGTTTTATGTTGTCGGTTATCTGGCAGCCATCGGGCTTCTCGTCGGACGTTTTATCTGCGGATGGCTCTGTCTCTTCGGACTGATCCAGGAGCTGCTTTATAAGATCCCGACCCCGAAGATCACTGTTCCGGAAAAGGCGGATAAGATCCTTCGTTATCTGAAATACGTGATGCTGTTTGTCTTTGTCTTCGGGCTTCCGTTCTTCTACCGGAATGAAGTCAAAGTCGGCATGCCCTGGTTCTGCAAATTCATCTGCCCGGTCGGAACGCTGGAAGGCGGGATCCCGCTGGTTTTGCTGAACAAAGGGATGCGGGCTGCCGCCGGCGCACTTTTCCGCTGGAAGTCTGTCCTGATGATCCTCTGTGTCGCGGCTTCGATCTTTATTTACCGCCCCTTCTGTAAATACATGTGCCCTCTGGGAGCTTTCTACGCGCTGTTCCAGAAAATCAGTGTCCTGCGCATGAGTTTTGATAAGAATTCCTGCATAAGCTGCGGCGCCTGTTCCCGTCAGTGCAAGATGGGCGTTGACCCGATGAGGAATCCCAACAGTGCGGAATGTATCCGCTGCGGAGAATGTGTCAAGATCTGTCCAAAAAATGCCCTTTCCTGGACAGCTGCCGGTAAGACGAAGAAACCGGTCATCGTGAAAGTTGTGGAAAATTAGGTATTTGTGAGAAAATATGCTGCCAAGAATAAATAATGAGCCAAAGAAAGAGCAACAGCCTCAGGCGAAGGACGAACATGTCCGCAATGAAGCCCAGGAGGCAGAGGCCCGGGAAGCAGAAAAGAAGCCCGCGGCGGAAGAGGTGAAACAGGTCATCGAACAGGTGAAGAACATTGTACCTCAGGTCCCTGTTCAAAATAACGCTCAGCAGGCCAACGCCGGACCGCAGGCGGGAGCCGTTCCTGTGCCGAATGAAGGTGCTGTTCAGGAATTCTATGAAGATCCGGAAGGACCCGATTGGGATTCACTGGATCCGAACAATCTGCTCAACCGGGACATGGTGGTTGAAGCGCCGAAGAAGAAAGGCAAAAAATCCAAAAAGAAGAAAAAATCAGGAGCGCAGGGAAATGCGGGAAATGGAAAGAAAAAATAATAGTAACTGTTCAGTACCCGCTCAGGGACTGTCACCGGCGGCTCAGAATTGAGCCAGAGGGGACTGTCCCTTCTGAATAGATACAAAGGAATGAAGAAATTATTTGACGAAATTCCGCTGATTGAAGGTGAGCGCATCATTCTCCGGAAAATTACGGATAAGGATGCCGATGCCCTTGGTGATATGATTCACAGTGACATCGTATATCACTATGAACCAACATATTTGTTTGAACGCCAGTTTACTGATGTTCATGAGATGATCCGTAATCTATACGGAGAATGTTTTGAGAAAAAGCAAAACTTATTCCTCGGTATTGTATTCAAAGAGGAAGATCAATTCTGTGGGATATCTGAAATTTATGATTACAGACCTAAGCTGCACATGGCCAGCATCGGCTACCGTCTGCGCAAAGCTTATTGGAATAACGGAATTGCTACGGAAGCGGCTAAGATGATGGCGGATTATTTGTTCAATCAGACCGATGTGGAAATCATCACTGCCAGTACCATGATTGAAAACCGGGCTTCGGCACATGTGCTCGAAAAAACGGTTTCACCATGACATCAACAGGGTACCCGGAAGATTGGGGACACAAAAATCCGGCCATGGCAGACCGGTGGTTTTTATAAATTGTCTGGAAAACGCTGATAATGTGCAGTTATTCCCGCATTCAGAACAGCTGGCTGCAGACGGGTGATCCTTAACGACCGGGACAATATCGATTATAATACCATTGGAATATATGCAGAATATGGAATATCAGCGGCTCCCTTATGAGGAGTATTTCATCAACACAAGCGAAGATTATACACACACCGGACGGGTCACCTATCCGGTGAAGTATACCGCGATGCAATATTATACGACTAAGATAGAAAAATTATTAGGGATCGCCCATGAGGTCAATTATGAGATCCATTACGAACCGGACCGCAATGTGATCCAGGTGAATTTCCAGTGTACGAATGGCAAAGTCGACTGGATCGCGAATATATTTGAATCCTCAAGCCGTTATTATGACGCAATAGATTTTGAAGGTGAGCCGCTGCAGATCAGGGTGCACCATGGCTGGGGGAATATGTATCTTGCCGTCAAAAGGCAGATACGTGAGACATGGGAAAATATGCATGAGGAACATCCCGATGCCTTTACGGAAGTAATCGGATGGTCTTTAGGGTCAGCCGTTGCCTGTCTGTGCTGTCAGGACCTGAATTATAACTTTGGCGTCAAGCCATATCTGTATACTTTCGGCAGCGTCCGTCCGTTCCGCTATACACCGCTGAACAAGAAGCGGATGCGCCGGTATTTTGAGACGCTGTATACGGAATGTGCGAACTTTTCCGATATCAACGATCTGATCACCTATCTGCCGCCATTCACCGGATTCACCACGATCAGGCGTGTCAATGTGGGGACGGATCTGAAACGTTCCCTGGTCCGGCTGCTCCAGCCGAGACGCTACCATATTCACTATGATCAGCCGGAATTATACAGAAAATACGCCGGTACTCCCTCAGAAAAACCGGATAATACCTCCCGGACAGTGTGATGCGTTGTCTCTGCAGGGGATGCGTATTCCTGTTTCAATCCAGGCAGGTTTGAGCGGCGGTTTTGAAAAATAATTATCCGGGAAGACCGCCGGAAGCTTTTTCTGACGGTCATTTTCTGCACTGGAACACGGCGATGCTCTGCACATTTGTAACGCTGACTTCACGATACATCTTACCCAGACGTCCCCGCAGGCTTTCAAGCGTATCAAACGGCGGTGTGAAAAATCCGGATTTCACATAAAACCGCCGGATCATCTTGTCCGTATGGCTGCTGCAGCCCTGAACATAGAAACAGCCGCAAAAGATCCCGCCGGGTTTCAGCACACGGCAGGTCTCCCGATAGGCGGCATCCTTATCGGGGAAGGCATGGAAGCCGTTCAGGGAAACAACCGCATCAAAGGATTCATCAGCAAAAGGAAGTTGCCCGACATCTCCCTGCCGAAAAGTGACATTGCCGATTTCCATTTCCTTTGCCCGCTGTTCTGCGCTTGCCATCATTTTTTCGGAATAATCCAGACAAGTGATATCTGCCTTCGGCAGCGTCTTCCAGACAGGCATGGAAAGAACACCGGTTCCGACGGGGACCTCCAGCAGTTTCCCGGAAAAATCCGCGGGGATCATTTCAAAAGCTCTTGCCTGATATTCCAAAACATCCTCTTTGTCCATACACCAGACAGCTTTATCAATGATTCGCCCGAGCACCGTCGACCCGGTCATCATGCTGTCATACAAACTGTGAGCTTTTCCAAGACTTTTGTATGCGGATTTGATTTCATCTTTTCGTTCCATACTCCACCTGCTTTCGACCTATCCCAGATCGGCCTGTTTGGCAAGGATCACATTCCTCGCCCTTTCTTCCGTATCATCCGACTCGTCATACCCGTCATAAGGAGCGGCCGGGTCATGCGGCTTCTGCTTCTTAAACGAATTGCAGACCTTATCCTTATGACGGAAAGCGAACTCGAGACTGTCGGTCCAGCCGGTATGCCCCGTGATGATCTTCGGTGAAAGACCTCTGCCTTTCAGCCGTTTTTCCAGTTCAGCCAGAGAACGTTTGGCGAGCTCATTATCCTCCGCGAGGGCGTTGATGAAGCTGTATCCGCCGTCTGCACCGAACCACAGGGTGTCGCCGGTGAAGAGATATTCATCATCGA
>CAYWGX010000248.1:1413-3939 GCA_964457635.1 uncultured Leptolinea sp. | reverse complement strand
AGACGTTGTTGTTGGCATCACCGGTGGTGAAGATCTGCAGGAAGGTCATCGGGTGGACATAGTCACCGGACCAGCCCATGGCGCCGATGTCATAGTTGCCGGCGACATGTTCGTCATAGTAAACGGCCCAGTCGGCGTTGGAGATCTTGATCTTGATGTTCAGGGCATCCTGAAGCTGGCGGGCAAGGGCTTCCACGACCTTGCCGACGGTCTCGTTGGAGTAATAGCTGAGGGTGATTTCCGGGAAGCCTTCACCGTTCGGGTAACCGGCTTCGGCAAGAGCTTCCTGAGCGCCTTCGATGTCGGCTTCGTCAGAAAGATCGTTGTCGCTGGCAGCGTCCATGAATTCCTCACCGTCCACAACGTAGCCGGGGGACATGAAGGAGTAAGCCGGATCGGCTTCGGTCTGGACAACATCTTCGATGATAGCGGTGCGGTCGACAGCCATGCTGAAGGCCTTGCGGACCAGGACGTTGTCAAAAGGAGCCTTGGCGCAGTTGAAGTCATACCAGACGGTGCCGTAGGAGGGACTCATCACCACACCGGCATCTTCGGCCTTCAGGCGGGCCATGTCAGCGGAAGGAACGGTGGACATACCGTTGATGTCGCCGTTTTCATAGGCCATCAGGCTGGTGCCCAGGTCGGCGATGAAGCGGAAGGTGACCTTGTCCAGATTGACCTTGTCGGCATCATAGTAGTTGGGGTTCTTGACCAGGACGAAGCTTTCACCCAGGTTGATCTCGGAGATCATGAATGGGCCGTTGGTGACATAGGTGTCGGCGGAAGCGGTCCAGCGTTCGCCGTTGGCGGCGATGGTGGCTTCCTGGACAGGGCTGAAGGTCCACATGGTGAGGATGTCGAGCCAGTAGGGCGCCGGGGCGATCAGGGTCATTTCCAGGGTCTTGTCGTCCAGGGCCTTGACACCGACGGTGTCGAAACCGAGGGAGTTGTCTTCATAATATTCGGCTGCACCGGCAACATAGCCCAGCAGGAAGTCAACGTAGCGGGCACCGGTGTTGGGGTCCAGGATACGCTGCATGGCATAGGCATAGTCCTGAGCGGTGTGGTCGGAGCCATCGGACCATTTCAGGCCGTCGCGCAGGGTGAAGGTGTAGACGGTACCGTCATCGGAAATCGTCCAGCTCTCCGCTTCGCCCGGGATCAGGGAGCCGTCTTCGGATGAATAGGCGACCAGACCTTCAAACACGTTGTTGAGGATCGGGGATGCAAAAGAGTTGTTGGTAATGCCGGGGTCAATGCCGTCAGGTTCATTTGCCAGGGCATAGGTGATTTCCTGCACCGCAGCAGCTGTCGGGAGAACAGCGATCGCCAGCATCAGGCACAACATCAATAATAAAAATTTCTTCATTTTTTCCTCCAAAAAATTTCAAACGGAATTCTTCCGTTTTTACTCTGTAATCAGTGGCCAGTGGTCAGTTGTTAATTTCTTCCTTCTTCCTTCTTCATTCTTCCTTCACATTTCTGATTTCTTATTTCTTATTTACCTTGTGGCACGCCACAAAATGTCCGGGGGCGGCCTCGGTGAAAGCCGGAGTCTCTTCGCTGCAGCGCTTTTCCGCGTAAGGACAGCGGGTATGGAAGCGGCAGCCCCGGGGCGGTGCGATGGGACTTGGAATATCGCCCGCGATGCCCGCGGTCTCCTTCTGCCGTGCCAGTTCCGGGTTCGGGATTGGTACCGAAGAGAGCAGCCCTTGCGTATAGGGATGCAGCGGGTGCGCATAGATTTCATCAGTCTCGCATTTTTCCACCAGCTGCCCCAGATACATCACGCCCACATCATCGGAGACATAGCGGACCATGGAAAGGTCATGGGCGATAAAGAGGTAGGTGAGCTCTTGCTCCTCCTGGAAGGTCCGCAGCATGTTGACCACCTGCGCCTGGATGGAGACATCCAGCGCGGAGATCGGTTCGTCGCAGATAACGAGCTTCGGCTGCAGGATCAGTGCCCGGGCGATGCCCACACGCTGGCGCTGTCCGCCGGAAAATTCGTGGGCATAGCGGCCGGCATGATCCTGGTTGAGCCCGACCTGATGGAGCATCTCGGCGACCATCTCGCGCTCTTCCGCTTTGCTTTTACAGATGTGGTGGGCACGCAGCGGTTCGGCAACGATGTCCTGTACCGTCATGCGGGCATTCAGGGAGGCATAAGGATCCTGAAAAATCATCTGCATCTTGCGGCGGTGGGGCAGCAGCTGTTTTTGGGAAAGTTGGGTGATGTCCGTTCCGTCCAGGATGATCTGACCGGAGGTCGGGTCGTAGATGCGGATCACAGTCCGTGCGCAGCTGCTCTTCCCGCAGCCGCTTTCCCCTACCAGGCCCAGGGTCTTGCCCTGTGTGATGGAGAAGCTGACGTCATCCACCGCATGCACGACTTTCCCGCCGGACATGGGAAAATGTTTGGTCAGATTTTTGACCTCCAAAAGAACAGATGACTCATTCTTCATTCTTACTTCTTACTTCTTCATTCGAAACGGGTTCCCCGTTTCGGGCGCTTCCGGGTCCAGC
>CAYWGX010000248.1:0-1313 GCA_964457635.1 uncultured Leptolinea sp. | reverse complement strand
TTCTTACTTCTTCATTCGAAACGGGTTCCCCGTTTCGGGCGCTTCCGGGTCCAGCAGCCAGCACATGGAACGGCGGTTCGGACCGGTGCTGACATAGGGCGGCAGTTCCTCGGCACAGATGCGCATGGCATAAGGACAGCGCGGGGCAAAGGGACAGCCCTTCGGCGGATGGATCATATCCGGCGGACTTCCGGGAATCGGCTGAAGCTTTTTGCTTTTGTCCTGGTTCATGTCCGGGATCGAGGCCAGCAGCCCCAGCGTGTAGGGATGCTTCGGCGATTTGAAAATGTCGAAGATGTCCGCTTCCTCCATGATGAGGCCGCCGTACATCACCGCGACCCGGTCTGCCAGTTCCGCCACCACACCCAAGTCATGGGTGATGAACATAATGCTCATGCCCATCTCCTGCTGGAGCGAGCGCATCAGCTTGAGGATCTGGTCCTGGATGGAGACATCCAGGGCGGTCGTCGGTTCATCCGCGATCAGCAGTTCCGGGCGGCAGGCTAGTGCCATGGCGATCATCACCCGCTGGCGCATTCCGCCGGAAAACTCATGCGGGTAAGATTTGAGACGCTTCTCCGGTTCCGGGATCCGCACCATGCGGAAGAGTTCGATGACCTTCTCGTCCCGTTCGGCTTTGGACATCTCCTTTTTGTGTTCCCAGAGCATTTCACCGACCTGGTCACCCAGCGGCAGCAGCGGGTTCAGGCTGGTCATGGGATCCTGGAAGATCATGGCGACCCGTCCGCCCCGTATGCTCCGCATCTCTTTTTTGTTTTTGGTGATCAGTTCCTCCCCGTCCAGTTTGATGGATCCGGAATTGATCTTACCGGTGGTTCCCAGCAGCTGGAGGATCGAAAGGCTGGTGACGCTCTTGCCCGATCCGCTCTCTCCGACGATGCCCAGGGTCCTGCCCTTTTCCACGTCAAAAGACACACCGCGAACTGCCTGCACTTCCCCGTTGGAAGTCAGGAAGGATGTGTGTAAATCGCGAACCTGTAAAATCGTTTCCATTGTTTCCTCTTAGTTGTTAGTTGGTAGTTAGTAGTTAGTAGATATTGATTGCTGGGTGTCTGACAACTACCAACTGCCAACTGCCAACTATTTTTTCAATTTCGGATCGAGCGCGTCCCGCAGGCCGTCACCCACAAAGTTGAAGGCGAACATGATCAGACAGATCACCAGCGCCGGCAGGAACAGCTGATAGGGATTTGTGCGCAGCGCTTCGGTAGCGTCATTGCACATGGTACCCAGGGAAGCCAGCGGCGGCGCGATGCCGATGCCGATAAAGCTCATGAAGGCTTCCATAAAGA
>CAYWGX010000247.1:0-3978 GCA_964457635.1 uncultured Leptolinea sp. | reverse complement strand
CGCCGGTCTTCAGAGCGTCTGCCCAGGTGGCGTCTTCAGCTTTGGTGATGATGATCTTTTCAATTGTCGGAATTTGCCCCTCAAAATTGCCCTGATAGTTTTCGTTTTTGACCAGGGTGGCCTGTTTGGAAGACTGATCAAATTCAACCAGGTTGTATGGGCCGGCTGTGACGCGGTCTTCACCGGCATTGAAGCGGGCATAGTTCAGCTGGGATTCAATGGCATCTTTGGTCAGACCGGTGAAGTAAACACCTTCGCCGTCATCAGCAATGTCAACATCTTCACCGAGCCAGTATTTCATGCTGAAAGGAGCGAATCCGGCATAGCTGAGGTCAAAGAAGTAAGGAACTTTGTCTGCGACAACAGATACCTGGATGGTGTTGTCATCCAGAATGCGCAGACCGCTGATGGTGGAGGCGGTGCCGTCATAGAATTCCTGCCCGCCGACGATGGTCATATAACCGGTCAGTTTCGCGCCGACCTCGGAAGAAACAGCAGAGCAGCTGAAAGCGGTAGGCCATACAAAATCTTTGATGGTGATTGCTTCACCGTTGTTGAAAACAAGACCGTCCTTGATTTTCACAGTATAGGTCTTGGTACCGTCTTCATTCATTTCACTTTCGATATCTTCGCAGACAGTGTCATTGATAACCAGAGCACCGCCCTGATCGGTCACGACAGTACCATAGTCTGTGGTGAAATCACGAATCATTTTGTCGGTGGCATTGTTGGTCCACCAGGCATCGGGAGCAAAGTCACCGCTGATTTCGGTGGTGGCACCGTAGATGAGCTGGTGAGCATCTTCCGCGGAGACCGCAGCGAAGCTCAGAAGCATAACGGCTGCTAACAGCATTGCAACAAATTTCTTCATAGTTTTTCCTCCTGAAAATAATTTAAAAAAGCACGGGATAAACCTGCATGCCTGTCCTGTGCTTCGTTTACCTGTTGGTGAAATAATATAAATCGCTCATCGATTCGGTTTGCTTTCTCTGTGAAAATCCTAAATCATTTTCATGATTTCATTCATTTGTATAATTCTAATATAAAAATTGATAAATGTATAGTCATCTGAAAAATAAAATATTGATATCATACTGAACCTGCAGCGAGGGATTTATGCGAATCTTCCCCGGTGTTCTTTCTGAGTTACAGCTTTCATTACAAATCTGCCAATTGTCCGTAATTGTGTTATTATTTTAAGTTATACGCCTTTCTATCCGATATGGACAGAAAGCCTGGGTGAAAATATGGCAGATTCGAACTCTCTTCGCGCATCCATCAAGCAGCGGCTGACCCCTCGGGAACGCCGTTTTATCCTTGTATTTGGACATGTCATTGCTGTCCTGTTGGCGCTTGGTGTTTCATTATTTTCCTGGGCGACGGAGGATGACTGGCTGGGTCTTTCTTTGAATTTTCTGATGGAACGTCCGGATCCCTGGTTTTATCTGCTGCCGCTGCTTTGGCTGATCCTGATGCTGCCGCTGTATAACGAGCGGGAAGTCCATCAGTTTCAGAAGGCTTTGCGTATCACGCTGACAGCCGCTTTTTCCAGTGTCGCAATTTATCTGCTGATCTTTTTCCTTGCTCCGGCAAAGACACTGCCCCGCAGAGGTGTGATCGTGTTTTTCATTGCAGCTGCGGTTTTCACCTTGCTGTGGCGACGGATCTATGCACATTTATTCCTGATTAAAGATGCCTTTATCAATACGATCATTGTCGGTGCGGGAAAAGCCGGCAGAAGGATCGCCGAAATCATCAACACCACTGAAGGCGTTCCCTATCGTATTCTTGGTTTTATCGATGATGACCCGGAAAAAATCGGAACGGCAATCGAAGGATACCCGGTGCTGGGTGACTCTGACCGTTATTTTGATATCGTTGAGGAAAATCAGGTGACCCAAATCATCATGGCTATTTCCAACCATCTGGATGATAAGATTTTCGATGCGCTCACGCGTTCCGAGGAACACGGGATCACCGTGACTACCATGCCGATGATCTATGAGGAACTGCTGGGACGTGTTCCGGTGCATTTGCTGAATACGGACTGGCTGCTGCGGTCTTTTTATGATATGTCGCACAGCAGTCTGTTTTTTGAGATCGCTAAGCGTTTATTTGATATTCTCGGCGGAGTGATCGGCATGATTTTCCTTGCGCTGATCACACCTTTTGTGGCGCTCGCTACGCTGATCGATACCGGCAGACCGGTTTTTTATACCCAGGAGCGTCTTGGCTTGCGCGGCAGTGTATTCGACATCATAAAATTCCGTACCATGGTGCAGAATGCGGAAAAGGATGGGGTTGCCCGTCCGGCTTCCGAGCATGATTCGCGCATTACGAAAGTCGGCTCTTTCCTGCGACGCTCTCACCTGGATGAAATGCCGCAGTTTCTCAATGTGCTGCGCGGTGAGCTCAGTCTCGTAGGACCGCGTGCGGAACGTCCGCAGATCGTCAAAGACTTGCAGCGGGATGTCCCTTTTTATCGAGCAAGACTGCTGGTACGTCCCGGTATCACCGGTTGGGCTCAGGTGAATCAGAATTATGCCGCGGGTACTGAAGAAAATACGGTGAAATTGGAATATGACCTATATTATATCAAGCACCGCAGTTTACTGATGGACCTCTCGATTATTTTTAACACACTGAAGACTATTTTCGGACTGAAAGGACGATAAATTTTGGCACTGCATATTAAACAGAGAATACGGAACCGCTACATCTTTATCATCGACATGCTGATGATCGTTGTGTGTGTCGTTTTCAGTTATCTGCTGCGTTTTGAGTTTGATCAGTCCATGGCTGCGCTTTATATGCCCTCGGCTTATTGGATGCTCGGTATCAGCCTGATTCTCAAACCTCTCATTTACATTCGTTTCGGACTTTACCGGCACCTCTGGGCCTATGCCAGTGTGGATGAGCTGCGTCTGATCTTGATAGCTGTCCTGACCGCCTCTGCTTCGGTTTTTCTCCTCATGCTGGGACTGCACAAGCTGAATGTTTTCAGCGGATTCCCGCGTTCAGTTCCGATCATTGACTTTGCACTGTCACTGCTGGCTGTGGGAGGGATCCGGCTCGGGATCCGGATGGTTGCCTCTCATAAGACGGCGCGTGCGGCCCGTGCGGCTCAGCAGTATATGAAGCGTGTGCTGATCGTTGGGGCAGGAGAAGCCGGTGTGATGACCTGCAAGGAAATGATCAAAAATCCGCAGCTGCGGCTCAAACCGATCGGTTTCGTTGATGATGACAGCACAAAGCTCGGGCAGGAGATCAACGGCGTCAAGGTGCTGGGATTGACTTCAAGCGTAGGAATGATCATTGACCGTTATTATGTGGATACCGTACTCTTTGCTATTCCCAGCGCACCGGGGCGTGTGGTCCGCCTTGTTTCTGAGATCTGCCGGCAGAAAGAGGTCCCTTTCCGAACTATGCCCGGCATCTATGAATTGATCGGCGGAGCGGTTAACATCAACCGTCTGCGTGAAGTGGAGATCACGGACCTGCTGCGCAGAGATCCGGTCAAGCTGGACCAGGACAATGTAGGGCCGATCCTGCGGGATAAGGTCGTCCTGATCACCGGAGCGGGTGGCTCGATCGGGCGGGAGATCGCCCGTCAGGTAGCCCGCTGGAATCCCACGAAAATCCTCCTGCTGGGACATGGGGAAAACAGTATCTTCGGGACGATGCTGATGATGAGTACGGAATTCCCGGAGTTGGATGTGGAACCGATCATCGTGGATGTCCGTGATTTGAAGCGTGTCCGCTGGGCTTTTGAGACCTACCGGCCTCAGATCGTTTTCCATGCTGCTGCTCATAAACATGTCCATTTGATGGAAGTGAACATTTCCGAGGCGGTCACCAACAACATTATCGGTACGCAGAATGTGGTACGGACTGCCAAGGAGTTCAATGTGGAACGCTTTGTCATGATCTCCACCGACAAGGCTGTGCGTCCGGTCAATATTATGGGAGCATCCAAGC
>CAYWGX010000246.1:0-4001 GCA_964457635.1 uncultured Leptolinea sp. | reverse complement strand
ATCATCTGGTTCATGCCGATCCATCCGATCGGTGTCAAAGGGAAAAAGGGCAGTCTCGGCTGTCCCTATGCCAACCGGGATTACCGTGCCGTGAACCCGGCGTACGGGACCATGGAAAGCTTCCGCCATCTCTGCGATGAGATCCACGCCCGCGGGATGAAGGTCATGATCGATGTGGTCTACAATCACACCTCACCGGATTCTGTGCTGTGGGAAACTCATCCGGAATTCTTCTATAAACGCCCGGACGGCACTCCCGGCAACCATGTGGGGGACTGGAGCGACGTGATAGACCTGGACTACAACGTCCCGGAACTGTGGGATTACCAGATCGAAAGCCTTACCATGTGGGCAAAGATCGTCGACGGGTTCCGCTGTGATGTCGCATCTCTTGTCCCGCTGGAGTTCTGGAAACGGGCACGGGAAGCAGTGAAACAGGCCCATCCGGGATTCATCTGGCTGGCAGAAAGCGTGCATCGGGAATTCGGAGCGGATCTGCGCGCTGCGGGAATCAAGGCTGCGCGTGATACAGAGCTGTTCGAGGCCTTCGACCTGGAATACGAGTACGATATCCGCACGGTTTTTGACAAAGTTCTGCGTGATGAAGCACCGCTCTCTCAATGGACTGACCTGCTGGAGTTTCAGGAGGCAGTTTATCCGGCAAATTACAACAAAATGCGCTGTCTGGAGAACCATGACCAGCCCCGCATCGCATCTTTCATCCCGGATGAACCTTCCCTGATCAACTACACAGCCATGCTCTATTTTCTCAAAGGCACGACCCTGCTCTATGCCGGACAGGAATGGGAAAATACCCGCCGTCCCAGCCTGTTCGAGAAGGAAGATATCGACCGGAACACCGGCCGGGATCTGACGCCTTTGCTGCAAAAATTAGCGTTCATCAAACGGGAATCTTTCTCTCCCGATGATGCCTTCTTCGCCTGCGCCGTTGATGAGAGCAAGACCGCGGTCATGAAACGCATCAACAAAGATTCAAAGAAAATCGGTATCTTCAGCCTGAAGGCCCGACCCGCAGCGATCCGGCTCGATCTTCCCGACGGCACGTATAAAAACCTGATCGACGATTCTGAGGTAAAAGTCACCGAAGGGATCCTCACCACCGGCGGCCATCCGATCATTCTTTCGGTTCAGATGGAAAATGCATAAATTGTCCTCTTGAATTCAGGATGGTTTTGCATTAAAATCAGGTACGGAATCGCATTTTACCGCAAAACCGCCCTGGTCAAATTACTGTAAACAGAGGTGTTTTATACAAAAGGCTGATAGCTATACGAAACTCGTTATTCGCTGTACTTCGCCCAGCTGAGCACCCGGTTCTTCATACCTTCAATGTCCAGCACGCCCAGTGCAAAGCCCTTGCGGACCAGCTCATCCGGCACGAATTCATCGTATTTTTCAAAGACCGGGACCTCTTTGGGATAGACCAGCTCCAGCGGATCGAACTCCTTCGCGGCCTCTTCACAGACAATGCGGTAGAATTCAGCCGCATCAACCTGCAGCGTAAACTGCATGTAGTAAGGACGGGTGGAATTCATGCCCTTGAGCCCCAGCTGTTCCCCGCAGCGAATCTTCAGGAAACGTTCCAGGGCCAGAAAGGCATAGCTCCCCAGCCAGGGGAACAGAGCCCACATCTTCCCGCCCAGATGAACCAGCGGACGGTCACGCATCGCTGATTTCAGGAAGGTGTCCCGGGCGTCCTGCAGCCGGCAAACTGCATGTCTCATGAGGTAAGGATAGCTTTTTTCCTCGGAAAGTACAGCATACATCCGCTCCAGGATCCGGGTGTGGATGTCGCCTGCCACATCTCCGAAGTAAGCCGGGATATTGCCCTTCACGAGCGTGCAGTAAACGTTTCGGCGCTTGTGATCGACTTCCTCGACCACCCAGACCCGTCCGGCGATAGCGATCTTATCCCCCACCGGCGGCGGCTTGACGATGGTCCCCAGCTGCTCGGAACCGGTGTGAACGGAATACTCGATGTTTTCCTGAAACACCGCATAGAACTTGTAGCTGTTCACCACCCGCTCCCCGGCAAGTCCAAGGATCAGCCCTCCGTTTTCCGTGCGGGCGATGTGATCGATCTCGAGCAGATGACGCAGCAGAACCTGGTAATCTTCCTTCGTGATGCGCCGGAAACAGCTCAGCGGCAGCACCCGGGAGGCCAGCTCGCCGGGCGTCATCTCACCGCAGGAGGCGAGGGTACTCATGGTCTGATGGTAGAGCAGGCTGAAAGGCAGCCGGTTCATCCGTGGAGGCTCCACAAAGCGCTCCTCGATGTATAACTGTACCAGCGCGATCCCCTGGATCAGCTTCCATGGAATCATATCCGGCAGCATCGCCCGGGCCTCCGGATGCTCTTCCCGCATCACGAACCACATCTCGGAAGGGTCACCTCGTCTGCCGGTGCGTCCCATGCGCTGTAGGAATCCGGAAACCGTGAACGGTGCATCGATCTGGAAAGCCCGCTCCAGCCTGCCGATATCGATCCCAAGCTCCAGGGTTGCTGTGGCACAGACGGACATCAGGGAATCGTCGTCCTTCATCTCTTCTTCGGCACTTTCCCGGTAGGAGGCGGACAGGTTCCCGTGATGGATCAGGAAACGGTCCGGCTCCCGGTTGACTTCACAGTACTGTCTCAGGCTCTGGCAGACGGACTCGCACTCTTCACGGGAATTGGTAAATACAAGGCACTTTTTGCCGCGCGTATGCTCAAAGATATAACCGAGTCCCGGGTCGGCAGCCTTCGGAGCGGTATCTGTCGGAATTTCTTCGGGAGCTGTCTCTATGATGAGTTCTTTCCCCTCATCAGCCTGAGGATCAGTGTTGAAGAAATGCTCCATGGAAAGGCGCCAGACTTCCCTGCCCCCGTCAAATTTCGGGATCACCGTTCCCCGCCCGCTGCCGGCAGAAAGGAACTTTCCTGCATCTTCCGGATTGCCGATGGTGGCAGAGAGCCCGATCCGTCTCGGGTGACATCCCGCCAGTCTGCACAGCCGTTCGATGAGACTGAAGGTCTGCATCCCGCGATCACCGCGTAAGAGTGAATGGATCTCGTCAATCACGATGAAGCGCAGGTCACCGAACAGCGAGGGAATCTCCATATGCTTGTTGATCATCAGGGATTCCAGCGACTCCGGGGTGATCTGCAGGATCCCAGAGGGTTTGCGCAGCAGTTTCCGTTTCCGCGTCTGCGCAACATCCCCATGCCAGCGATAGACTTCGATCCCCTGCTCTTCGCAAAGTTCGTTCAGCCGTCCGAATTGGTCATTGATCAGGGCTTTCAGAGGAGCGACATAGAGCACGCCAACTGTTTTGGAAGGATCCTCGTCCAGCAGCGTCAGGATCGGGAAAAAGGCTGCTTCCGTCTTACCGGAAGCAGTGGATGCCGTCAGCAGCACATTGTCTTCCGAGCCGAAAATCGCGTTCCCGGCAGCATTCTGCACGGCGCGCAGGTTCTGCCAGCCGGAGCGGTAGATATAATCCTGGATGAAGGGGGCATAGCGGTCAAAAACGTTCATATGGTGAACTCGACATAATTCTCATCTGTCTCATCGGAAACAGCTTCCGACTTGGCAAAGCTGAATTCATCCGACTCCAGCAGATCCATGATCTTCATATTCGGATTCTGATAAAGCAAGTCCAGCAGCTCGATAAAATCCCGGATCACTTCCCGGGGCGTAATGTTCTGATCCGCTCCAATACGGCCAAATTCGACCCGGATGAATCCGGCCAAATCATCTGTTGTAAGACATCGCGCATAGCCATACAATCCGGCATGCATATCCGCCAGCTTTTCACAGAGCACCAGCATCTCTTCAGCAGTCAGCGGTTCCAGCCGGATCACCGGTGCCAGCAGATCCCTTGCACCGGGACGGGAAAAGCGTCCTTCCGCAAGTCTCGAACGCAGTGCCTCGTAGCTGTAAATACCGCGCCGCTTATCCTCCAGTGCCTGCGGGGTCGCCCCCATGATGATGCCGAGA
>CAYWGX010000245.1:0-4025 GCA_964457635.1 uncultured Leptolinea sp. | reverse complement strand
GGAAACACATTTATCGTGGTGCCTCTTGAGGCATGTTGGATTAATCAGTGTTTCCTTAAAAACAAAAAGGAGTGCCTCAAAAGCGAATGAGACACTCCCATCTGTGTTTTTACCTATTTTCCTTTATTCTTTTTCCGGATCAAGGAAATTGTAAAGGAAAGCAGCAATCACACCGCCGATGAGCGGAGCGACAATGAACACCCAGACGCACTTCAGCGCGTCACCGCCCATGAAGAGCGCCGGACCGAAGGAGCGGGCAGGATTCACGGATGTGCCGGTGAAGAAAATGCCCAGCAGGTGGACCAGGGTCAGGGAGAGACCGATCACCAGACCGGCGATGCGGCCGTATTCCTTTTTGGAAGTCACGCCCAAAATCGCCATCACGAAGACACAGGTCAGGATGATCTCGATAATGATGGATTTCAGAATGGAGCCATCATAGAGACCGTTGGTTCCCAGTCCGTACTGCTTGCCGGTCAGGGCAGCCAGAACGCCGGCACCGGCGATGCCACCCAGGAACTGAGCCACAACGTAACCGATGAAATCGGAAAGGCTCATCTTACCGCTGCAGAGCATGGCAATAGAAACAGCCGGGTTGATGTGGCAGCCGGAGACATTGCCGATGGAGTAAGCCATGGCGACAATGACCAGACCAAAAGCCAGCGCGGTGATCAGATAAGCCGCATTGGCATTGGCGGTGCAGCCGGTCACTGCGGCAGTACCGCAGGCGAAAAAGACAAGGACAAAAGTCCCGATAAATTCAGCAAAATATTTTTTCATTTGATTCCTCCATATTCATTTCAAAATCGCCCATATTATATCACCATCTGAAATTATGTGTCAGAAAGCAGCAGGAATCCTGAATATAAACACCTCAACACCTGACGCACTATATCCTATTTCCTATATCCTTATTTTATTCCGCGATGTCCGCATATTTGACCGGAATGACCTTCTCCAGGTCAGCGGGGGCCACCTCCACCTGATAACCGATATGTCCGCCGCTGAAGAGTATCTTCGGACAGTCCTGCGCACTGATGTCCACGACCGTAGGGAAAAGCTTCTTCATCCCGATCGGGGAACAGCCGCCATGGACATAACCGGTCAAGGGAAGCAGTTCTTTGGATTTGATCATCTCAATGTTCTTCTCTCCGACCGCTTCTGCCGCTTTTTTCAGATCCAGTTCACAGCAGCAGGGAACAACGAACACGTAGTGCTGACCAGTCTTCCCGACAGTGACCAGCGTCTTGAAAACGGAAAACGGATCCTTTCCAAGCAGTTCTGCCACTTCCGTTCCGCTGGCAGCCGTGACCCCATCCCCAAAAGTATAAGAGGAATAGTTGATTTTATGCTGTTCGAGCACCCGCATCACATTGGTCTTGTTGTTCTTCATTTCGTATCATCAGACTCCTGCTGTAAATAGGCTTCATTCAGCCGGATCTCCAGTTGACGGATCTCTTCCACTTCTTTCATGACCTCTTCCGTGGAACCCGGTTTGAAGGAGATGTAAGGAAGCTTCCAGAACCCGCTGCCGGAGGTGATCTTGCTGCCGAGTTCTGCCTCCACCTCATAATACGGGTTCCCCGGCATCACGATGTGCACCCAGGTCTTCCCGGGTTTCAACTGGAAATTGTTTCCATCCGCATCCAGGAAACGGATCGGACGCATCCGGGCAGATTCCCGCTCAAAGCGCTCGCTCTTTGTGGTCCAGGTGACATGATAGAGCTTCCCATCCCGGAAGATCAGTGCCGGGTTGGAAGCCACATAGTTCAGATTCACATTGAAAAGACCGTATTCCGGTTTCTGATCCGGAACCCAGTCATGGGTCGCCATCAGGATGATCAGGTTTTCAGCCCCGATCTGTTCCCCGGTAGAAGCATCCACGTCAGCAATCAATGACTGCGGATCTTCAACGGAATTCTGCATACGTAAGTATTTCCCCATCCCATTGTCATAGCGCCAAAGGATCTCATTGGTAGAGGCATAACGGATAAACAGAGACCGGGCATCGCGTCCTCCGTCCGGAGGTGTCACATCGAATGAATAACGCAGGTTGTTCGGGTCCGCAGGTGTGGAAAGAGGCTCCCACTTGTTCACGATCCGCTGATACTGAGCCACAGGGAGTTTCGGATAAAGCTGGTCCCCGGTCTCACCGTACCACAGCTCCAGACTTTTGATGTCCGACTCCAGCACAGACTTCGAGGTACCGCCGGCAATAATGATGCCGCCGTATTGCGCGCGCAGCTCTTCCAGCCCAAAGATCGCCGAAGAAATGCGGGAAAGCGGAACAGTCGGCTGCTCTCCGTAAAACATCAGGATCGGGCGGGATTCTTCATTGTTCACATACATTTCAAAAACCCACTGCGCCTGACTGTGCCCGGAAGAGGGACGAAATGCGGAAGGATAACGAGCCAGCGGTACAAACACCGGCGGCAGTCGAAGCAGGTCCGGGTTGGAGATCGGTGTTCCCGTCACGGGGTTGAGCTCCGCCTCAGGGTTGGTATTGGGATTGTTCAGCATTGGGAGAGGCTCTTCCGCTGCCGTTTCATTTCCGGAATTCCGGATCATTGCAGTGTCTGCACTGATCACCTGGTCGACAGTGGGATCCCGCAGGATCAGTCCGCCGTCATCCCCAACCGAAGCACCGTCAGGTCTCCGGATCATCGAAATATCATCATCCGCTGCCTGGAATGCCGACAGGCTCAGAACCATTAACAATGTCACCAACAAAATCGTGCGAAAATTTTTCATCTTCTCTCTCCTCGTGTTCGCAGAATTTTGATTTTTTTACGTTCTATATTGCTTCTGTATTTGCTATTTCAGTCAAATACTGTTCAGCCACACTGGACGGGCCATCCCACCACAACTTCGTACTCCTGTCATACAACATATCCGCAGTATTGGAATTAAGAAACTCCGGAAGAACATCAGAAGGATCCCTGTTTTCTGCTTCAGCTATTTCCTCAACAACCATCGCAATCAATTGATCTATAGCATTATTCTCTTTCTCAATGCTTATCGGTTCATCCATACTCTTTCTGTCCCTCTCCATTCAAGAAAATCCAAAGCTTTTTGTGTTCGGAAACAGTATTGATCTTTTAATCGATCCGGTAATAACAGACTAATGCAAATCTCTTCAGCCCTGGTTGAACCGGGCATACCAAAAGTCCCGGCCATATAAGCTAAAATTGTGGCATTTGTATCATCGTCAGCTATTTTTCCTCCGATTATATCAAATTCTTTTAATTTACGAATTTCATCATGAAAGAAATTCGGACGCCGATGTCCGACAATACAATGAAGCCATTCCACATCAGCATTTGGAAACACTTTTTTTTGTAAAGAATCATTATTATGAAAAGAAAAACGTGAAACAAAACCATAGCCTTGAAATGATGCTGTCAACCCTGCTTGAATTGATTTTCTCGTTGATATCAAAGCAAATTGCTCTGCCTGCGCTTTACTTGTAGTCAAATAGAAACCCTGACCAAAATCCTTGTATTTCCGACATTGATTCAAATCCACTTGTTTTACTTCACAATAACTGCCATGATACAATAGGAGCCCGTCAGTCAATTCCGCAACCATGATCTTTCCCCTTTAGCTATCAAATACGATTTAATATCTTCAAGAACGGCAGGATCTCCTTCTACATGAAACAAACCCCAGCAGTCAGCAATAAAATGATAAACATTATATTTTCGAAAAAGCTCATTGACTTTTTTTATTGTTATGTTCCATTCTTCAGAGGCCAATCGGACGATTCTTGCCTGCATGTAGAGAATTTGCAGTTTTTCAGACATATAAACTCCTGAACTCATTATATCATTGATAAATCATAAGAAGACACAAGGTATGGCATCCCTGTTGTAATTTTACAAAAAATTTCTTAATCACGAAAAAATCAAATATAATTGTCAGAGGACTGAAAATTTTCAGTCCGGGAAAGGATCAATTATGGCAAAAAATATGGATATCGACAACAACAGTTTCACGATCCGTGACATCATGGATGTCACGCCCTC
>CAYWGX010000244.1:0-4045 GCA_964457635.1 uncultured Leptolinea sp. | reverse complement strand
ATAAAATCCGCCCGCTCATTCAAATACAGGCTGTAAAGATGAAGGAGGCGAAAATTCGCCTCCCTGATCAGTTCAATCTCTCTCACGATCCACCTAAATAATATTTTCCCACTCGTGTCCCTCGACCCCGTAGAGACCGGCTTTGAGGCACTTGAGCGAGAGCATGGCACATTTGATGCGGGCGGGACCGAGGGTCTCCAGTCCCAGCAGGTCCAGCACGTCCTCTTTGTTCATATTCTTGACATCATCCACACTCTTCCCGATCACATCCTCCAGCAGCAGATCCGCGGAGGCCTGGGAAATGGCACAGCCGTGCCCCTCAAAACGGGCATCGGTGATGATATTGTTCTCATCCACATTAAGCATGATGCGCAGCTCATCCCCGCAGGAAGGGTTCTCATCCTCGTAGCTGTGATCGCAGGGATCCAGCGTCCCCCGGTATGAGGGGTTTTTGTAATGCTCAATGATCAATTCACGATACATGTCGTCCATAGCTGCTCCAGTGAGAAGTTAGGAGTTAGGATTGAGGAGTGTACGGGAGCATGACAACTCCTCACTCCTCATTCCTCACTCCTAACCAAACAATTTATAAACATACATCAGCGCCTCGCACAGGCGGTCGATGTCTTCTTCGGTGTTGTAGATGTAAAAACTCGCCCGGGTGGTGGCAGGAACGTTGAAGCGCTCATGCAGCGGCATCGCGCAGTGATGTCCTGCCCGGACGCAGACATTCCGGGAGCCGAGGATATCCGCCACGTCATGGGGATGGACATAGTCCAGCGTGAAGCTCACCGCACTGCCGCGGTTCCCGCCCTTCGGGCCGAAGAGCTTCAGTCCCGGGATTTTCAAAAGCCGTGCGATCGCCAGCTCCGTGAGCATCTTCTCGTGTTCAAAGACCGCGTCCATACCCAGCGCGCTGAGATAATCAATGGCAGCGCCAAAGCTGACTTCTTCCGCGATTGAGGGCGTACCGGCCTCAAATTTGTAAGGCAGTTCATTGCAGGTGAAGGACCCAAAATGGACTTTGCCGATCATATCACCTCCGCCCAAAAACGGGGGCATGGCATTCAGCAGCTCCTTCTTCCCGTAAAGCACACCCAGTCCGGTAGGGCCCAGCATCTTGTGGGCGGAGAAGACCATGAAATCCACGTCCAGATCCTGCATGTCTACCGGCATGTGCGGTACGGACTGTGCACCGTCCACAAGGAACAGGGCACCGGCGGCATGGGCATCCCGCACCATCTCTTTGATGGCAGGGATCGTCCCCAGCACATTGGACATGCCCGTGACCGAGACCAGCTTCGGGGCACAGCGGCGCAATAGCTCATGCCAGGCATCCATATCCAGTTCGAATTCATCCGTCACCGGGATAAACTCCACATTAATGCCGAGCTTTTCCTTGAGCATGTACCAGGGGACCAGGTTGGAGTGGTGCTCCATCTGGCTCAGGAGCACCGTATCACCGGCCTTCAGGTTCGCCTCACCCCAGGTCCGGGCTACCAGATTGACCGCTTCGGTAGCGTTGCGGGTGAAGACGATTTCACTGACAGATTTCGCGTGGATAAAATCGCGGATCTTCGTGCGGGTCGCCTCTGTCGCTTCAGTCGCCCGCTCGGAGATGGCATAGATCCCGCGGTGAACGTTGGCGTTATAGTCCCGGTAATATTCCGTTATAGCATCGATAACAGCCACAGGCTTCTGACTGGTCGCACCGGAATCGAGATAACAGATGCGCTTCCCGTCCGCCCCTGTCTGCTGCAGCAGCGGAAAATCTTTTAAAATAGCAGTACTGTCAAGCATGAAATGAATTGATCAGCCTTTCCTTAAACTTACTCTATACAAAACAGTCAGCATTTGGTTTACATTATCGGTAAAACAGACACGATCAAAACCGCTGACTGCAAAGATTCAACTTTCAACTTTCAACTTTTCTTTTATTCTCTCGTATTCGGACGAACCGCAGGAGAGGTGATGGGATACCAGAGAATGTGGTCCGGCACCATCCAGCCATCCGTGAGATAGACATTGGCGCGGAACTGCACTGCGATCATCTTTGGGTCCGACTGCACGACGATTCCGCGGATCCAGCCGTGACGGCGTTCACCTTTGCGTTCATAGTCGCAGTTGACTTCGACGATGTCGCCGACTTCATATTGCTGCCCCCAGTCGGTGGCTTTCAGTGGTGGTGTGGAATGAGGCATGCTTATTCTCCTTCCTGCATTTTGGAATCAATTTTGCTCTGCAGTTTCCCGCGGATCGGCGAATAGGTAACGAGGTTGAGGATCGTGTCAAAAAATCCCCGGATCACCAGTTTTTCCGCTTCCCGTTCCGGGATACCGCGGCTGGTGAGATAAAAGATCTGGTCATCATCAATGTTGGTGATGGTGGTGCCGTGGGAGCACTTCACGTCATCCATGATGATTTCCAGACCCGGTTTGGCAAAGACCTGCGCCTCATCGGAGAGCATCAGGTTCTCGTTTTTCTGATAACCGTCGGTCTTGTCGGCCTTCGGGTCCACATAGATCATCCCTTCCCAGGCAGCGTAAGCACGATCAGCCAAAGCGCCTTTGTAGTGCAGGTTGGAATAGGTATGCGGGACCAGATGATCCTGACGGGTGTCGATGTGCATTTGCTGATCCTTGACCGGGAAATAGAGCCCGTAGACGATGGCCGAAGAATTTTCCCCTTCCATGCGCACATCCAGGCTGTCCCGGCTCTGAGAGCCGCCCAGCTCACAGATGTTCCAGCGCAGCTCACCGCCTTCACCGACGATGGTCTGTTTGCGGCGGACACAAAGGGTCTGAGTGCCGAAATCCTGCACTTCGTTGAGCACCAGGCGGGCATTCCGCCCGACGCAGCAATAAAACTGTCCGGCGAAAAGATTGGCATTGTCAGACCCCCGGGAATGCAGGTTCAGCGTGACCACGGCCGAAGCGTCATCATCGATCAGGACGAAGACCTTCATCATCGCTGCCCGGGCAGGTTCGGAGAGCTCCAGGTCCAGCAGGAATTCCCGCTTCTGGCACATCTTCCGCGGAATGAAGAGCAGGATGCCTTCTTTCGTCAGCGGTCCAAGCTGTTCGGAAAAGGGATCGGCTGCGTCATTTTTTGTTAAGCTTTCCAATTTTTCCGCCAGATCCGGGCGGATCTTCAGCGCATCTTCAACGGTGGTGAACAGGGTGCCCTTCTCGACCGCCATCGGGCAGAGGAACACGGACTTCTCACCGTCTTTCCAGACGAAATGCGCACACAGATCATCGGCATGTTTCTCCTTCCCGAGTTTTTCAACGGGCAGCGATGTCCGTTCAGTCACCTTTCCCAGTGCATTTTCCAGCAGTTCTGATAAGTTTTCTTTAAGCTTAGCCATGCCCTATATCCTATTTCCCGACTTCTTATTTCTTATTTCTTATTTCTGATTTCCCAATTATCCCACCGAGTCCGACATCTGCAGCTGGATGAGGCGATTCATTTCCACCGCGTACTCCATCGGAAGTTCCTTCACCAGCGGCTCAATGAAGCCGGAGACCACCATGGAGGTGGCGTCCTCTTCGGAAAGCCCGCGGCTCATCAGGTAAAACAGCTGTTCTTCGCCCACCTTGGAGACGGAAGCTTCGTGTCCGATGGAGACATTCTTCTGCTTCACGTCCATGGTGGGGTAAGTATCCGACTGGGAAATGGGATCCAAAATCAGCGCATCGCAGACCACATTGACTTTCGCATTGGCCGCACCCGGCATCACCTTCACCAGCCCGCGGAAGGAGGAGCGTCCCCCGTTCTTGGAGATGGACTTGGAGGTCACCTTGCTGCTGGTGTTCGGAGCGAAGTGCACCATCTTGGAGCCCGCATCCTGGATCTGGTTCCGTCCGGCGAAGGCCATGGAAAGCATCTCCCCATGAGCGCCTTCTTCCATCAGGTAGCAGGCAGGGTATTTCATCGTCACATGGGAACCCAGGTTGGAGTCGACCCATTCCATGGTGCCGTGTGCGAAAACCTTGGCACGCTGGGTCACCAGGTTATAGACATTGGTGGACCAGTTCTGGATGGT
>CAYWGX010000243.1:0-4095 GCA_964457635.1 uncultured Leptolinea sp. | reverse complement strand
TTTTTGAGGCTCAGCACCTGTCCGCGGACCACCCGGGCCATGTCGACCCAGTAGACAGAGGAGAGGGCGATGACGATGGAAAGGAAACCATCGTCCAGGCAGACCTTGATGAGGATCACATAAAGCGTCAGCGGGATGGTGGAGATGATGTCCACGATGCGCATCATGATGGCATCCGTCTGTCCGCCGAGATAGCCGGAGATTCCGCCGTAAAAAATGCCGATGACCATGTTGACCGCAGCGGCGATAAAGGCCACCAGCAGTGAGATGCGGGTCCCGTACATCAGGCGGCTCAGGATGTCGCGGCCGAGATGATCGGTGCCCAGCAGATAGGTATGGTTCCAGAGCTTTGTGCCCTTTTCGATGCGGTTCCCATCCGCGTCACGGACTGTCGCCGGCATCACGGTATAGTCCAGTGTCACATCCATGTCGTCTTTGTAAGGGAAGACTGTGATTTTTTCCTTGGAATTATCCTTGCCCTTCTTGAGTGCACGGACCAGATTGCCGTCTTTGTCCACTTCGATGAGCTTCAGTGCCTTGGTGATGTAAAGATATTCGCCGTCCGGTGCCGGGAAGACCTCCATGACCGGCGGGATGTTTGCCATTTTGGTGTTCTGGTCATCATAGCCATAGGGAGTCAGGTATGGCCCCACAATGGCGAAGAGCAGCAGCAGGACGATGATGATCAGCCCCAGCAGTGCGGTGGGTTTGTGACGGAAGCGGAACCAGACATCCTGTGCGAAGGTACGCGGCTTTGTATAAAGCCGGTCCGCTTCACCGTCCAGTGTGATCCGTTCCCATTTGTTTTCCGTCTGTACCATATTTGTTCCCAGTTGTCAGTGGTCAGTGACCAGTGTTCAGTGTCCAGTAATAGTTACTTTCACCCTTCTGCTTTTTTACCTTTTACCTTTTACCTTTTACCTGTTACCTATTCATAAGTGATTCTTGGGTCGATGAGGCAGTAAAACATGTCCACGATGAAGACCATCGCGATCAGAAATGCCGCGTAAAAAACTGTCATGCCCATGATGGTGGTGTAATCACGCTGGGTGACGCTGTTGACAAAATAGCCGCCCATGCCGGGAATGGCGAAGATCTTTTCGATCACAAAGGACCCAGTGAGCAGATTGGCGACCGTCGGTCCCAGCACTGTCACCACCGGGATCAGTGCATTGCGCAGGGCATGCTTCACGATCACGCGGGTCTCGCTGATGCCCTTCGCCCGGGCGGTGCGGATATAATCCTGCCCCATCACGTCCAGCAGTGAGGAGCGCATCAGCCTTGCCAGGAAGGAGACCGAGTAGCCGCCCATAGCGATCACCGGCAGGATGTAGCCCTTCCAGCTGTCCACCCCATAGACCGGGGTCCACTGCAGCTTGAAGGAGAAAATATAGATCAGGGCGGTCGCGATCACGAAAGAAGGGATCGTTACACCGATGGTCGCGATGGCCATCAGCAGCATGTCCTGCCATTTGCCGTTTTTCAGCGCAGCCACGATCCCCATCGGGATGCTGGCACACAATACGAAAATCAGCGTGATCCCGCCGAGCTTCGCTGAATAGGGAAAGCCGTTCTCGATGAAGTCGTTGACCGTCTTTCCCTGATATTTAAAGGAAGGTCCCAGGTCGAAGCGCAGCAGCCCGCCCACATAGTCGATGAATTGCTTCCAGAGGGGATCGTTGAGTTTGTATTTCTCGTTCAGGGCATCCATTACCGCTTTGGAGACCTGTTTTTCGCCGGTGAAGGGGCCGCCGTGGACCGCATGCATCAGGATAAAGGTCAGCAGGGTGATCAGGAACAGGGTGATCAGCATCATTCCCAGCCGTTTCACCAGATATTTTTTCATGACCTCTTCCCCTTTCTGCTATTTATTTATCGCTTTATCATGCTGTAGCAGGTAAGCGAATAACAAGTTCCTATTATAACTTTCCATTTCTCAATTCGCAAGAATCAAAGGGAAAAAGATGAATACTGCGGGGCGGAGCTGCGCTCTGCGTGCTTCATTTTAAATCGTCAGTCTGGATCAGGGTATTCAGAAGTGCATGATATTTATCATCAGCGCCGTTTCTGACGAGCATGTACAGGTCATCGAAGCCGCAATCTGAGAGTACAGGGAGCTCATTGACCGGCCGGGCATCCGCTGCTCTGCCGATGCCGTTGGTGGCTTCCTCAAATTTTTCCGGGTTGTCCACAAAGAAAAGTCCGCTCACTTTCCCGACCAGGTCCGCATCCAGTCCGGCGACCGCCTCGCTGTCCTGCCCGGCTTCACCGAGGGCAAAGCGATAAACGTGGACAGCGGCAGTCACTGCACCGTCTCCATCCTGGTCTGCTCCGGCAGCTTCCAATATGCTTTGCAGCTGAGTCAACTGTTCTTCGGAACAGCCGGCGGGAGAGACAACGGCCACATCATAATCATTGTGTACGGTCTGCCGCTGCGTCAGCAGGTAGACTCCGACAGCCGCGATTACGATCACGATGATCACGGGAACTTTATAGTAGTACCAAAAATTCTGAATTTTTTCCTTCATTTTCTAAAACCGAGGTAACTGATCAGAAAGGACTGTACCCTCTGGCTCAATGCTGAGCCGCCGGGTACAGTCCCTTCAGAACAATTACTAAAAGATCAAATCCTCACATCCATCGTCAGGCAGGGGACGCCCGTCAGTTCGCAGCTCAGCGCATCCGGCTGGGAGATGCCGCACCAGAGACGGTAATTTCCGGAACCGGGGACACGCTGCCCTTCATCGTTGACCAGCGAGAAGGCGTTCTTGTCGAGCGGCAGACAGACGGTTTGGCTCTCTCCGGCCTTCAGGGAAACCCGCCTGAATCCGCAGAGTCGGTGATTGGTCACTTCATCGGCTGATTCCAGGTCCTTCACATAGACCTGCACCACTTCATCGGTATCAAAGCTGCCGGTATTGGTGACGTTCACGCAGACTTTACCGTCCGCATAGGCCATATCACTCAGAGAAACGGTCGAGTAAGTCAGGCCGAAACCAAAGGGATAAAGCACATTGCCGGTCAGGTAGCGGTAAGTCCGTCCGGCCATGGCGTAGTCGGTGAATTCGGGCAGAGCTTCGGTGCTTTCGTAGAAGGTGACCGGCAGCTTGCCGGAGGGTGAGACTTTCCCGAACAGGATATTGGCAAGGGCCGTACCGCCGCACTCACCGGGGTACCAGACCTGCAGGATGGCCTGCGCCTGTTCCGCATGCGGGCTCAGCGAGCTGCCCGCCGCGAGCACCAAAACCACCGGCTTTCCGGTTTCCAGCACTTTATTCAATAAAATGCGCTGGCTCTCGGGCAGTTCCAGTGAAAGCTTGTCACCGCCGGCAAAGGCATTGCCCTCGTCGCCTTCTTCTCCTTCGATGTTGGCATCCAGTCCCAGGCAGAGGATGGTGACGTCAGCCGCGTTGACCATTGCCAGGGCTTCCGCAATGCGGTCATCAGGAAGTGCGAGGTGTTCCACCCGGTCCTTGTGCAGATGGCAGCCTTCGGAATAATAGAGCTTCACATCTTCGCCCAGTTCCTCACGGATCCCGTCGAGGAAGGTCACCATATGGTTGGATGTCCCGTAATAGTTGCCGCGCAGGGCGTCGATGGAATCGGCATTGGGGCCGATGACGGCAACGGATTTCAATTTGGATTTGTCCAGCGGCAGGATGCCCTCGTTCTTCAGCAGGACCATGCCCTTTTCGGCACATTCCAGGGAAATCTGGCGGTGTTCCGGCGTGGCGATGTCGTCCAGACCGAGGTTTTCAAAGCCGTTGTTTTCATCAAACAACCCGAGGCGGAAGCGGGTGCGGAACAGGTGGACGGCTGCCGTGCGGATCTCGTCTTCCGTGATCAATCCTTTGTTGTAAGCATCCATCAGGCAGGGATAGGTGTCGCCGCAGTTGGTGTCGCATCCCTTGGAAAGGGCCAGCGCGGCCGCGTGTTCTTTGTCTTCGCAGATAAAATGCCCCTGATAGAAATCTCGGATCGCCCAGGCATCGGAGGTGAAATAGCCGTCAAAGCCCCATTCCTTCAGTTTACCCATCAGGGTATCACTGGCGCAGCCGGGTTCCCCGTTGATGCGGTTGTAGCAGCCCATCACGC
>CAYWGX010000242.1:0-4108 GCA_964457635.1 uncultured Leptolinea sp. | reverse complement strand
GAAGGTACCTTCATGGTCATGTCCGCTTCCGATGGCCCGCACTATGGCGCCAACATCAAACTCGACAAGGCTGATACCTACAAAGTGAAGTTCATCTTCCACAGCCCGGGCGAAAACGGCTACCTCATTCACCTTGACGGCACCACCGGCCCCGGCGGCACCTTCGAAAAATGGTTCGCCGATGGCAACCTCGAAGTCGAAGTCGGCGGTTGGGATTACACCCCGCAGGAATGGTAATTCACTGATCTGAATGAATCAAAAAAGGAGATGTGTCATAAGCGCATCTTCTTTTTTGATTTTCCGCAAAAATGGGTCTTTATTTGCGATTTAACGTTTCCCTGTATAAATCACAAAAGCTTCCACATCGGGAAATTAGCTGTTTAGCAAAAGCAAATTTCCCATAATCAATTATTCTGCGATATGAAAGACTGCAATGCCGGGCGCTTTGTCTTTTTGACGTACCAGAATTTTTTTGAGGATCGCCAGGGAAATATCATCATCCAGCTGAGAAAAAAGATCTCCCTCCTCCATGATCAGGTGATGATCTGCTTCAAGTTCCATCTCCTTACCCTCTTCCCCTGCGGTAAGACGGAGGTCGATCGTGGCGGTTTGATGATTTTGAAGGATCGGAAGCAGAGCCGATGTGACCAATTCCTCAACAGCCAGCTGGCAGCGTGCAGCAGCTTTGTTCCCCATGAACTGGCGCCGGCAGAATTCTTCCAGCGAGCCCATCATCTCATACATATCAGCCCATGCAGAAACGCTGTATTCCCAGCTGCGGATGCGATAAATGAAGTTTCTGGTGCGTTCCCTTTGCGGATGATGGAAGATCTGGTTTGGTGTTCCGTCTTCATAAATTCCGCCCTGATCCATGAAAAAGATCCGGGTGGAAACATCTTTGGCAAGACGCATTTCATGGGTAACGATCAGCATCGTCAGGCCGGTTTTTGCCAGGTCGGTGATCACATTCAGCACCTCCGAAACCATGGAAGGATCCAGCGCACTGGTCGGTTCGTCAAACAGGATGATTTTCGGGTGCATAGCCAGCGCCCGGGCGATGGCCACACGCTGTTTCTGCCCGCCGGAAAGCTCATCCGGATAGTGCCGGGCTTTGGCTTCCAGCCCGACTTTTCGCAGCTGGAGGATCGCTTCATCATAGGCGTCTTTCGCTGATTTACCCAGCAGCTGCTGCTGCGGCATCATGATGTTTTCCGCCACCATTTTGTGTGGAAACAGGTTGAAGGACTGGAACACCATGCCCATCTTTTCCCGCACTTTGGAAAGATCCGTATTGGGGTCGCAGACGTTCACACCGTCTACCCAAATTTCCCCGGAAGTTGGTGTCTCCAGCCGGTTGATGCAGCGAAGGAAGGTGGATTTCCCTGTGCCGGAAGGTCCGATGATGCTGATGACTTCGCCGGTTTCAATGTTGACGTTTACATTTTCCAGAGGCACAGCATTGGAATATTCTTTTCGCAGATTTTTGATTTCTATCAGGCTCATCAGTCCACCCCCTTGATCTTATGGTTGTCGTGCTGTTTTTCCAGGTATTTGTCAAAGCTTTGGAAGATCCTGGTCATCAGCCTTGTCAGCAGAAAATAGATGGCCGCGATGGAAATCAGCGGGAAAAAGGCTTCCATGGTTCGGCTGCGGATCAGATCCCCTGCCCGGGTGAGTTCCAGAACTGTGATGTAACCGGCAACACTGGTCTCTTTCATCAGCAGGATGAACTGTGAATAAAGCAGCGGTCGGTAGTAATTCTTTGACTGAGGCAGGATCACCTCACGAAAAGCAAGAGCTTCGTGATATCCCAGCGCCAGGGCTGCTTCCCGCTGCCCGCCATCCACCGAGCTGACCGCGTTCCAGATGATGCCGTAGGCACGGGAACAATAAATCAGCGCGAAGCCGATGATGGCTACGATGACCGCGGAAAGGTCGCTGGACCCGAAGATGATATAGTAAAGCACCATCAGGATCACGGCTGCCGGGATCCCTGCGATCAAAGCGTTGTAGGCAGCAATCAGCCGGTTACAGATGGAATTGTTGGCCCGGCGGACGAAAATCAGGCCGTAGGCTATGGCAAGCCCAAGACCGGCGGCAGTCACCGCGATCAGCAGGGTCATACCCAGACCGGAGAGGATCATTTTATAGCGGCCTTCTTTGACAAAAGTGCGCTCAAAGCTGGCTGCAAGGCCGGCAAAAACACCTTTATCTTCAGTGCTTGTTCCGGCGTCTGCTGCCCGGATCAGCATGGTGAAGTAGGCCGGGGCATAGGGAGCGAAATCCACGATTTCTGCCCGTTCCGCTGTGATGACGATGTCCCCGATGGCCAGGTCCGCTTTCCCGGCCTGGATGGTCGGCATCAAAGCGCCGAATTCCATCGGTGTGAATTCAACCTTGAGATCCAGTTCTTTTGCCACGTTCAGCAGGATCTCAACATCAAATCCCATCATTACGCTGTTCTCACCGACGTAGGACATGGGTTCAAAGGAATCCGCACAGGCCACGCGGATGGTTCCGGCGGCTCCGGGCCAGTCCTGCTCCGGTATTGTCTTGACGGGATCTTCGCTGAGCATCCATTTTTCCCACAGGGCATCAATGGTGCCGTCTGCTTTCATGCGGTCTATGATCGCTCCCCAGACGTCCCGCTGCGGGTCGCCTTTCGGGAAAGCAAAACCAAAATTGGAGTCCAGGTAATGATCTCCCATTTTCACCAGGTCCGGGTTATGAGCCGCGGCAAAATCGATCAGTGCGTTGTTGATGAAGATCGCGTCGATCTTTTTTGCTTTGAGCGCCAGCGTCTCATCCGGCATGGAGGCAAAGTAGGCGAACCCTCCGATATTCGGAATTCTGGCGGTGATCATGTCTTCAAAGGGCATGCCGGTCAACAGTCCGACGGTCGCTCCACCCATTTCGTCCGGACTTTTATATTCTCCTTCAGCTGCGAATGCCGACAGGCAATAAGACAGACTCAGGAGAAAGATGAACAAGATAATTATTATTCTTTGATTGTTTTTCATAAGATGTATCCCATCTATTTCCATTGGCCATTATTCATTAACCGCTGATCACTAACCATTGATTTATATTGCCCATGGGCGGGAGTCATCCGGATCGGAGTCATCGTCTAAAAAGTTCTGGGCATAGGTTGGCGTGATGTCATATTGCTTCACAATAACATCCTTTATTTGATCTTCAGGCAATTTCATAAAACGTAAAGTACTTATTGAAGTTTTTATCTTCTCTGTTCTTTCGGATGCTTGTTTAATCAATTCAGGACTTAACATTGTATCATAATTTTTTCAATCTCCATTCTATGAGCATTAAGATAATCGACAAGATAGCCTTTTGAAATACATTCGTTGATCGTATCCACAACTGCCTGCTGCTTATCTTCCAAAGTTATTGCTGATATCACATGCTTATCCCATATTCGGCAAAATTCCATATATTCTTCGATGATCCCACCTTTATAGTCCCCATGCAGGATTTTCGCTGGCTTTATAGGCATCGCGTTCGAGTTTTAATTCATCATAAGTCTGTCGTTTATTCCCAATCATTTTAATACGCTCCATCTTTAAATCATCAATGAATCTCTATATGAAGATTATACAATTAAGAATAAAGAAAGTCAATTAGACAAAAGCCTTTGGTGTGTAATTTGGGATATTTTGGATATTATTATGCATTAACTATTAAAGGTCAAAATAGAGAAGGAAAGAGGAACACCTACCGCATCGTGACCACGGTGAACAACATCCTGCTGCTCTGTTCCTTTGCCCTGACGGCTTTCTGCGGAACACAGATCTCCAACTAAATCAGAAATAAGAAAAGATAGGAGTCAGATCCTCGAAGAGGGTCTGATTCCTCATCAAGGAAGCACAAGGGGACGAAGCACAACAGGGACGAAGCACAACAGGGACGGTTTTTGCGTTGTTGCGAAGCCAACACAAGAGAACGCCTGCCCCGTAAGGTGCGGCCTTCGGCCGTTTGATTCGGGGCAGGAGCTTCGCTTCGCTCGCCCCCTTGTGCGCCTTATCTTTCGCAATTGAGCGCACACAGGGACGGTTCCGCAGTGCCGGCTTCGCGGCAGCAGCGAAATGCCTGC
>CAYWGX010000241.1:0-4136 GCA_964457635.1 uncultured Leptolinea sp. | reverse complement strand
GCGATGAGCAGGGAGTCGAATTCCATGTTGGAGATCTTCGCGGTCATGCCGTTTTCTTCAGCGATGGTCTTTGCGATGACCATGTCAATGCCGTCGAATTCATCAATAACGCCTTCAGCGGTAACAAATTCAAAGGGAGGAAATTCAGCATTGGTACCAAAAGTCAGGGTATCCTGAGCGGCTGCGACACCGGTGATGACCAGTGCCAGGACAAGCATAGAAACTACAAATAATTTTTTCATCATAATTCCTTTCATCTAAAGGCCGGGCGAACCCGTTTGAATAACTTGTCTATAGTTTTACCTTCTTTTTTAATGCATCACATTGAAAACATGACAAAAGTCATATTTCATCAAAGAACCTTGCTCAAAAATGACTTTGTCCGTTCGTTCTGTGGATGGGCGAAGAATTCATTCGGTTCGTTTTGTTCCATCACAACTCCTTCATCGATAAAGAGAATGCGGTTACCGACTTCACGGGCAAATCCCATCTCATGTGTAACGACGACCATGGTCATGCCGGTTTGTGCCAGCCGCTTCATCACATCCAACACCTCACCGACCATTTCCGGGTCAAGTGCGGAGGTGGGTTCATCAAAAAGCATATATTTCGGCTCCATGGCCAGTGCGCGGGCAATCGCCACACGCTGTTTCTGTCCGCCGGAAATTTGAGCCGGGTAAACATCAGCTTTATCAGCCAATCCGACCTTGGTGAGCAATTCCATCGCCTTGGCATTTGCCTGTTCCGGGGTCATTTTCTTCAGTTTCACCGGGGCAAGGGTGATGTTTTTTCGTACGGTGAGATGCGGGAAGAGGTTGAAATGCTGGAAGACCATGCCGATATTCTGACGAACTTTATTGATATCAACGCCGGGAGCATTGATCTGCTGCCCGTCGATGATGACCTGTCCTGCGGTCGGCTCTTCCAGAAGTGTCAGACAGCGCAGGAAGGTGGACTTCCCGGAGCCGGAGGGACCGATCACGACGACGACTTCGCCGTCATGGATCACTTCATCGATACCGTTGAGAACATGAAGTCCTCCGAAATGTTTTTGTAAACCTTTGACTTCGATCATGAAAACCTCCCTCAGCGAATATCGGACTTGCGCAGACTGGCTTCAGCTTTGCCCAAACCAAAGGTCAGCAGCTTGATAAGCACGAAGTAGATAATCGCTGTGCCGATGAGCGGCATGAAAGCTTCATAGGTCGCGCTTTTGATGAAGTCACCGGCTTTCTGGATATCCACCAGGCCGATATAACCGACGATAGCTGTCTCCTTGATCAGGGTGATGAACTCATTTCCCAGGGAAGGGAAAATATTCTTCAGCGCCTGCGGAACGACGATCTCAAACATGGTTTGCCGTCCGTTCAGACCAAGGGAACGCCCGGCTTCGGTCTGCCCGATATCGACAGAGAGGATCCCGCCCCGTATGATTTCGGAAACATAGGCACCGGAGTTGATGCCGAATGCGATCGAGGCAATGAGCCATTTGGGCCAGTTGACGGTAGCAAAGACCACAAAATAGATGATCATCAGCTGTGTCACGGAAGGTGTCCCACGGATGATATCCGTATAGACCCGATGGATCCCATTGAGAAACTTGTTTTTCGACAGACTGCAGACAGCCAGCAGAAAACCGATGATGATGCCGAGACAGGCTGCAGCCAGCGAGATGCGGATCGTATTTTCGAGCCCGGTGACCAGCAGCTTATAACGGTTGTCACGGATAAAACATTTGTAGAATGTCTTTGAGACACTCTCCCACCATTCAGACATAAGATAATACCTTTCTGTAAATGAATTGCGGTCAATTACGCATAATAATTCATGACAATTTTAAAAAAGAGAATTGAAAAAAGGATGATTTTCATTAAAAAAAATGACAAAAGGCAATACGAACGATTAGCCGGATGAAAACTGCTTTTCTATTTCCCTGATACGGTTTACTTCCTCCAGAACTTTTTCTGTCCATTGCGGATCAGGCTCTTTGATTTGCAGTACGCGGAATCCGTAGACTCGGCCATTTTCTACAACCATGTCCTCATCGTCAATGTGAAGAGAAATCTGATAATTTGCCGGCATTTTTGAAGGCAGACGGGCTGCACGCATGGACTGAACAAGCCGGTCGTGTATTTCACCATTGATTATTTTCGTGAATTTAATGCCGTAATGCCAAAATAGCGCACGGATATAGAGTTCTGAACGATAGGAGGAGGTGTAAACCCAAACCTCAAAATTCTGAGCCTGCAGATTACGGATCAGCTGAACGGTTCCTTCCCGAAGACGCTCCGGATAAAGCTGGTTCAGCGGAGCCGGCAATTCCGGTTCTGTTTCAAACTCTTTCGGATTGACAAACAGCACTCCGTCCAGATCAAATGATATTCTCAAAATAAATTATCCTTTTAAAACGGTTCAGTATCCGAGTCAATGGAATTTGTTCTGTTGCCTCAATTCTGATTCAGCGAAAACTGGTTTCATTGATTTTTCTTTATGACTGACAGTTATTTAAATCTTCGGACGATCGAAACCACCTCATTTGCCCAGGTTTCGTCCCTGGATTCTATATCCACCTGCTCAAATTCCTTTGTGTCTGAGTGGACCCTCAGGACTGTATCCGTATCAATGTGCAGTGTAACCGGATACTGTTTTTGAAGTAAAGATTTGGTTTGCCTGAGGCTATTTTTGTCGTCAAATTTCAAACGGGTACTGCCATTAACTATTTCGTCAACCTGAATGCGATAGTGTTTGAACAGCTGGTTGATATAATCAGTTGAAGCATATCCTGAGGTATAGACCCAAATGTCATAACCTTCTTCATGGAGAGCGTAGAACAAAGCCGGAATGCCTCTCCGGATCTTTTCCTTGAAGATCCGGCTGTAAGGAAATGGTAATGGTTTTTCACAAGGTTCCGATTCGGATCTGCAAAATACCACATCATCCAGATTGAGACTCGCTCTTTTGTTGTTTGTAGATTTTTCAATGGTTTTTATGATATCTGAGGCATGTGTAACGTTGATGATTTTCACAGGAATGGATTTCTCTTGCAGTGTCAACATGGCTGCCCAGCGGTGGTGTCCGTTTAGAAGCATATAACCTTCCGGCTTCAGTTTTTCAATGACGACCGGTTCATCAAACAGCGGGACTTCCAATTCTTTATTTTTAATGACCTGTTTTACATATTTCCCTATAATTTCGTAATTCGGTCCAACTTCATCCGAGCAGAACTCGTCTCGAGGATTAGGATAGAGTTTTTTGGTATCGAGTTTTTTCGTAAAGATCTGTTCAAGGTATCCTGCTTTTACCGGCATATAAAGCCCATCGATTTTTTTCAGGGCGTCTTTCACATAATTCATGATATTTTTTTTTGAATCATTTTCCATGATAAATTCCTCTGTATCAATTTATATAAACACAGGATACATAAACTCCTCTTAATTAGCTATACAATACTTACTATACACTGAACAGGCCCAAAACCATTATAAATGTCATTGATTTTCATGACATATGTTTCGTGTACATTGTAAAACTTTGACAATTTTCTGTGAATGGATTATATTATTTTGTAATAGTTGTATAAGCAATCTTTCAAAAAGGAGTTAAAGAATGAAGAAGATTTTATCTGTTGTTTTGGCTTTGGCCATGTTGTTGTCTTTTGCTTCTGTTGTAATGGCTGATTACAGTGGAGATGTGAAGATCTGGGTCGCTGAAAATGTTGTCGACTTCACCAAAGAACAGGTGGAAGCCTTCAAAGCTGCTAACCCGGAATACGCCGGCATGAATGTGATCGTCGAACCGGTCGGCGAAGGCGATGCCGCGTCCAACATCATTACCGATGTGGAAGCCGGTGCGGATATCTTCGGTTTTGCACAGGACCAGCTTGCCCGCCTCGTGGCTGCCGGCGCTCTGCTCGATGTCGAACCGGAAAACGCGGAAGTTGTAAAGGCTGAAAATGACGCCGGTTCCGTTGCCGCCGTCACTCTTGGCGATACCATGTATGCCTACCCGATGACCTCCGATAACGGCTACTTCCTCTATTACGACAAGTCCGTAGTTACTGACCCGTCCTCCCTGGAACAGGTCCTTGCTGACTGCGAAGCTGCCGGTAAGAACTTCTACATGGAAATCAACTCCGG
>CAYWGX010000240.1:0-4168 GCA_964457635.1 uncultured Leptolinea sp. | reverse complement strand
ACGGCCCCGGTGAGGGAGACTGCGCGGTCTCCGTCGGGGTCAGCGGTCCGGGTGTTGTGAAACGGGCTCTGGAGGGCGTGAAGGGCGAATCCTTTGACGTAGTGGCGGAAACCATCAAAAAGACTGCCTTCCGCATTACCCGCGTGGGACAGCTGGTGGCGATGGAAGCCAGCCGCCGTTTGAATGTTCCCTTCGGTATCGTGGATCTTTCCCTTGCTCCTACGCCAGCAGTCGGTGACTCCGTTGCGCATATATTGGAAGAAATGGGATTGGAAAAGTGCGGGACCCACGGCTCGACTGCCGCGCTGGCCCTGCTGAATGATGCGGTGAAAAAGGGCGGTGTGATGGCCTCCTCCCATGTGGGCGGGCTATCCGGTGCCTTTATCCCGCTCAGTGAAGATATCGGCATGATCGAGGCTGCGGCCTGCGGTGCGCTGACCATTGACAAGCTGGAAGCGATGACCTGTGTCTGTTCTGTCGGGCTGGATATGATCGCTGTCCCGGGTGATACGAGCGCGGCAACGATTTCCGCGATCATTGCGGACGAGGCGGCAATCGGTGTGGTCAATAACAAGACGACAGCGGTGCGCATTATTCCTGCACCGGGGAAAAAGGTTGGGGATTTTGTGGAATTCGGCGGGCTGCTGGGACGTGCTCCCGTGATTCCGGTCCACCCCTTCTCCTCGGAGACATTTATCGCCCGCGGAGGTCACATCCCCGCCCCTTTACACAGCCTGAGAAATTAAGAGTACTCCTCACTCTTTCGTCGCCCCTGTCAGTTTGCCGGCGATGACGCAGATGGCGAAAGCCAGGATGTCCACCGCAACGATGGTGGAGCCGACCGGTGTCCCGGCCAGGATGGAGATGATGATGCCGGATGCAGCACAGATCACGGAGATCACTGCCGAGCAGATAGTAACGCCTTTGAAGCTGCCGAACAGCCGCATAGCTGAGAGCGCCGGGAAAATCACCAGCGCTGAAATCAGCAGGGATCCTACCAGGTTCATAGCCAGCACGATGATGACTGCCACGATGACCGCAATCAGCAGGTTGTAACGGTCGGCTGCGATCCCGGTGGCTTTGGCGAAGGCTTCGTCAAAGGTGACGGCAAAGATCTTGTTGTAAAATAAAATGAAGATCAGCATCACCAGCGCTGAAAGTACGGTGCAGAGGATCACTTCCCGTTCCGTCAGGGTCAGGATGGAAGTCGAACCGAAGAGCGTGCTGCATACATCTCCGCTGAGGTTCGATGAGGTGGAGAAGATGTTCATGAGCAGATAGCCCAAAGCCATGGCGCCCACGGAGATCATGGCAATGGCTGAGTCGCCTTTAATGCGTGTATTCTGCCCGGTCCGCAGCAGCAGAACGGCGCTGAGAACGGTCACAGGCAGCACCAGCAGCATTTCATTGGAGAGGTTCAGCACAGCGGCAACTGCCATGGCACCGAAAGCAACGTGCGAAAGTCCGTCCCCGATGAAGGAGAAGCGCTTCAGGACCAGGGTCACCCCCAGCAGGGATGAACAGAGGGCGATCAGGACTCCCACGATCAGCGCATAGCGGACAAAAGGGTATTGAAAGTAAAGAGAGAGTTTTTCAAGCATGTGTTTCCGCTCCCCGGCTGTTTATGATCCACATTTTTCCTAAATTTGAATGAATATAGTCGTCCACCGTGCCGAAGAACACCTCTGAGCCGATGTGCAGGATGTGACTGGCATAGCGCACGGCAGAGGCGATGTCATGACTGATCATGATGATGGTGATCCCTTCGCGGTTCAGGGAGCGGATCAGCTCATACATCTCGATGGTGACCTTTGGGTCAAGTCCGGAGACCGGTTCATCCAGCAGCAGGATCTTGCGGGTTGCACACAGGGCCCGGGCTAAAAGCACCCGCTGCTGCTGTCCGCCGGAGAGCTCCCGGTAGCACATGTCCGCGAGTTTTTCGATACCCATGCGCTTCATGTTTTCTGCGGCCTGTTCCTTTTCTCTTTTGTTATAAAACGGACGCAGCCCGGTCTGCCCCTGGAATCCGGAAAGGACGATCTCCCGGACGGATGCGGGGAAATCCTTCTGCACGATGGTCTGCTGCGGGAGGTAACCGATCTCGTTATGCTTGAGCCCGTCACCGGGGATGATCTCCCCGCTCATCGGCTCCCGCAGTCCCAGCAGGGTCTTCATCAGCGTGGTCTTTCCGGAGCCGTTTTCTCCGACGATACAGAGGTAATCGCCCTTCTCGACGCTGAAGTTCAGGTTGGTCAGGATAGCCTGGGAATCGTAGCCGTAGGATAAGTCTTTGACAGTAAGCAGAGCCATCACTCCACCTCCAGTGCCAGCTTCAGGATGTTCAGGTTATTCTCCATGATGGAGAGGTATGTGGCACCGTTTTCTATGGCTTTGCCCGTGACGGACTGGATCGAGTCCAAAGTCAGGATCTGCTGATCTTTTGACGCGGTGTTTTTCACGATGGTCTCCGCAATGCGGCGGTCACTGCCGTCGATGGTCAGCACTGTTCCCAGATCCAGCTCATCGCATTTTTGTGCCAGGAAGCTGATGGTCTCAAAGCTGGCCTCGGTTTCCGCGGAGCATCCCGAAAAGGCGGCATAGTAATTCAGTCCGTAATCCCTGGTCAGGTAGAGGAAGGGAAAACGGTCCCCGAACAGCAGTGTGCTGCACGGGGCATAGGTGACAGCGCTGCTGTATTGTTTATCCAATTCCGCCAGTTTTTCATTGTATTCGGCGGCATTTTTTTTGTATGTTCCGGTGTGTGCCGGGTCCAGTTCGCAGAGTTCTTTTGTAATGGCTTCTATGATGGTCTGCGCATTGCGCAGGGAGAGCCAGACATGCTCATCGTAGGTCTCTTCCTCTTCCTGTTCTTCCTCTTCTGCCTGCATCCCTTCCACCGTTTCTTCCAACCGGGCGGCCTCGCCGATCGCATCGATCATTTTGAGAACGTGAAGATTCGGATTGTTGGCCTGTTTCAGTGCATCTGTCACCCATTGGTCGGATTCTCCTCCGACATAGATAAACAGGTCCGCGTTGGAGATGGTCATAATGTCATCAACGGAGGGCTGGTAGGAATGCAGGTCAACACCGTTATCCAGCAGCAGGGTGAGCTCGATGCTGCCGGCGGCTTCTCCCAGAATGCTGCGTGTCCAGTCCCAGGCCGGAAATATCGCCGCCACGATGCGCAGTTTTCCGTCGGCGGTGTTTTCATCCTTCGGTTTAGTACCGGTGCACCCGCACAGGGCGATAAGCGCCATCAAAGCGGCTGTCCACCAAAGCCATATGCTCTTCATTCTTCCTTCTTTATCTTTATTCTTCATTTTCTGATTTCTGATTTCTCTTTGCATTCTTCGCACAGTCCGTAAAACACCGTTCGGATCGGATCGAGGGTGAAATCGTGTTCCTTCAGCAGGTGCGTCTGTATGCCGATTAGTTCATCACAGTGCATGTGGATCAGTTTCCCGCACTTTTCACATTTGCAATGGAAGCAGATATCCTCTTCACAGTGGGCGTCCTCTCCGATATATTCAAAACAGGCCGGGTCGGAAGCGGTGAGATTATATTTATTCACCAACCCTTCATCCACCAGCTCCTCTAACTGTCGATAGACGGTGGACTGACCGATGGGAATTTCTTTCATCCTGAAGTATTCGCAGATGTCCCCCGCGGTGAAGTGAGCCCCGGATGTGGATTTCAGATATTCCAGCAGAACCCCGCGCTGTCTGGTTTTGTATTTCGGCTTTGTGTTCATAATGCTCCCTTAATATAAGGTGAAGGGTGAAGGATGAAAGGTGAAAGTGGATCGACAGCCCTTCGTTGTTGTTCTCAATAAATTGGGAACAGTTCTCAATTTTATTCATTTCTCCTCAAAATGTCAAGAATTTGGGAATTATTTTCAAATTGTTGTGATAAACACACGAAGCACACGGGGACGGTTTTCTTGCTGCCGCGCATCCGGCACAAGAGAACCGTCCCCATGTGCGACTGATTTTCCTGAGAGGCAGCGCACACGGTAGGTAACTTTCTGCCGAAAATTCCGGCAATTCATGTTATACTAAATCCCGACTGGTCCGGCGCCGGGCAACGCGCGGCGTACGGAGACTGCCAAATATTTTTTTTAGGAGCAATGTCATGGCTTTAACAAAAGATGAAAAAATCCAGTTTGCCA
>CAYWGX010000239.1:0-4180 GCA_964457635.1 uncultured Leptolinea sp. | reverse complement strand
AGGGATTGAGAATGAACACACAATATCAGCTTTGTTTTTATTCCGGCTCACTAACGGGGAAAGTGTTTCCGATCACGAAAGAAGAAACAAAAATCGGTCGGGACAGTTCCTGTGATATTGTATTGACTGAAAACTCTGTTTCAAGGATCCATGTATTTTTATATGTTCAGCAAAACGGAGCCGTCGTTTTGGTTGATAACAATTCGACCAATGGCACGATCGTCAATAACATTCAAATTTCCGCACCGGTTCAATTGTCCGAGAATGATGTGATCGGCTTGGGCGGAGATGTGATGCTGGTTTTTCAAAAGGTTGCCGGTTTTGACGCGGGTAACCAATGGAGTAGTTCTGCTATACCGGCTGGAAATGCGCCGGATTCATATAATTTCGAAAAGAAGCAAGGAAATCCTATGAGCAATGATAATAATTTCTCTAATGACGGCGCAATGAGTGGATTTGCTCCAAATGCCGGACAGGCCCCGCAGCAGGGCGCTGACAATTACGGTTTTAATCAGGCATATAATTATGGAATGCCGCCCGTAAACCAGGGGCAGATGCCTTACGGATATAACCAGACTGGTTCTTTTGGACAGTATGATGCCAGCGGAGCAAATAATATGCCGAATCCTGTGCAGACGAATAACGTTCCTTCACCTGCTGACAGTTTCAGCGGCTCCGGGGCACCTGATGCAGCTGCCGTTTCGGTTTCGCCTGTTGCATCCACAGACAGTAATGCTGAATCATCTGTATCTGCTGCAGCGAATCCGTCTTCTCAGCAGCAAAACCCTTATGGGAATGATGCTTTCAGCAGTCAGCAATCCTTCGCCTCACAGCCCCAATCTCAGTTTAATCAGCAGCCGGTAATGGGGCAGCAGATGCCTTACGGTCAGCAGAATTTCATAGCTCAGCAGGGCCAGATGGGCTTCGGGAACAATCCTTATGGCCAGCAGATGGGGCAGCAGCCGCAGATGGGTTACGGCAGTGATCCTTATAGCCAGCAGATGGGGCAGCAGCCGCAGATGGGCTTCGGTAATGATCCTTATAGCCAGCAGATGGGACAGCAGCCGCAAATGGGTTACGGAAATGAGCCTTATAGCCAGCAAATGGGGCAGCAGCCGCAAATGGGTTACGGAAATGATCCTTACGGTCAGCAGATGGGTCAGCAGCCGCAGATGGGTTATGGGAATGATCCTTACGGCCAGCAAATGATGGGTCAGCAGCCGCAGATGGGTTATGGCAATGATCCTTACGGCCAGCAGATGATGGGTCAGCAGCCGCAAATGGGTTACGGCAATGATCCTTACGGCCAGCAAATGATGGGTCAGCAGCCGCAGATGGGTTACGGCAATGATCCTTATGGCCAGCAGATGCCCTACGGAAATAACCCTTATGCACAGCAGCAGATGCAATACGGGAACAATCCCTATGCACAGCAGCAATATATGGGACAGCAGAATCAGAATACAGAAGCTGATGGTTCCCAAAAGAAGAAGAGTAACAAGAAGCTGTTTATTATTTTGGGAATCGTGCTGTTGGTTTTGTTGCTCATCGGAGCATTTATCTTTTACGTGGATCATAACCGCCTTTGGTGTGATGTGTTCCCGTTCCTCTGGGATGCTGATACCTGCGCAAATTATGTGCGGTGAAATGAAATCGCTTAGGTTTTATGAATGTAGAAGATCTATTTAACCGATTGACGAATGTAATAAACAAAAACAGACCGGCTGAACCTGCGCCGGTCGTTTTCGTCTCGTCTGACGGTGAAAATGGGCAGGAAGATCCGAATAAATCTCCTCTTTGGACAAAAAATGTAAAGAAGACGGTGATTATCGGCTTGGCGGTGATCGTTTTGATCTGTCTGTTCTTCCTGAGGAACATGATCATTCCGCTGATCTTTTCCAGCCTGATGGTTTTTTATCTGAAGCCCATCGTCTTTTCTATTCAGGAAAAATGGCATATTTCGCATAAATTATCGGTTGTTATTGTTTTTGGCATCTTTCTGATCATTGCGCTGGGAATTCTGACTGTAAGCGGGTTTTCCATTTATGGTCAGGTGAGCAATTTGTTTGAGACGCTTGACAATTCCGTCGATAATTTACCGAATATGATTCTGGATCTTCTCGGCGGAAAAGAGAGCCTTGCGGGCAGATATTTCCTGCAGTTTATGGGCTCTTCACAGAACACCGAACTGAACCAGCAGTTGGATGGCATCATTCATGGCTTTGGCAGCAGGATCCTTGCCTTTGTACAGAACCTCTCTTCAAAAATCGGCTGGTTTTTCTTCATCTATGGCTTTTCCTTTTTCATTGTCTGGGAGTCAAACAAAAATGAGGCAGAGCCCGGGCTGATAAAAATCCCTGGATATGATCATGATATTGAAATGGGCCGATATCACCTGTCTCTGATATGGCGCAGGTTTCTTTGGGGACAGGCTATGCTTCTGCTGATTGCTCTGGTGGTTTACTCTTTCCTTTATGTCATTTTGGGCGTCAGATATGCTTTCCTTCTGGCGATTGCTGTAGCATTGACACGGATGATTCCTTATATCGGTTCATTTTTTGCCTGGGTTGCTGTCGGGTTGGTGGCACTCTTCCAGGAAACAGGAATATATGGGATGCAGCCGCTGCCGTATGCGATCATGGTTGTGCTGATTTCTTTCCTGCTCGATAAATTCATGGATGGGTTTATACAGCCGAAATTCCTGGCTGAAACACTGAAGGTTCATCCGGCAGCAGTGCTGGCCTCTGCTTTGATTTGCGGCAGGACAATGGGGTTTCTCGGTATTTTTCTCTCCGCTCCCATTGTCGCCACTTTGAAGCTTGTCCTGCGGTATGTCATCCGGAAATTAAAAGATGAAGATCCATGGGAAAACATCGAAATCGTTGAGGAACCTTTACCGCTGAAGGATTATTTCGTAAGCTATAAAAACAAAATTTTGGAATTTTGTGATAAACTTCTTTATAACATCAGAAATGCAGGGTCTCGATTGTTAGGAGGAAAAGGTCATGGCTCAGATGGATTTTAAAACGGAAGAAATCGCAAAGACTGAAAACTTTATGGCATGGAAAGCCTACGAACCGGATGAAGAGGTTACCTACCATGTAGAGTTCGGTCGGACAACGGTCCATTTTTATATTGAAGAATGGGAAGAGTTTATGGAATTCAAAGCCGAATTTACGGATATTCCGATCGGAACTACCGGCGTTCTGGCAGAGACAGAAAATTACCTGGCATCCTGCGAAGAGGTAGAAGGTGATAATATCTATTCCATCGAAATGCCGGGGGCTACCCTGTTTTTCTTTGAAGATGACTGGAAGGAAATTCTTGAACTGCTTCAGGCATTGAAGTAGATTATTTATTTCTGATGGTAAAAACACAAACGGCTGCTTTTGAAAATAAGCAGCCGTTCGTATATTAATCGTCAGAATCTCCTCCTGCCACTGCAGGCATGTTCACATGGACGATGTTGCCGTGCAGGTCAATGTTGACTTTGAAGCCGGACATCCCCAGAAATTCTGCGAGCCCGGGAGGCGGCCCCTGCCTGAACATCGCTTCGATCTCTTTGTCGATGTTCATCAACTGGTTTTTGAACATTGCCATTGAAAACAGATCGGTTTTTCCGGTCATGTTGGCTGCTGCGTTGGCAAGATATTCTTCATTGCCGTCAATTTGATCCGTAAAAAGGTGTACGATCTTTTCATCAACCTCTCTGGAATCAATATGCCGTTTGAATCCGTAATCATCGACGACATAGTAGGCATCATTGCCGATTGTTGCGGTTTCGATCAGGTTTTCATTTTCGTCGTATACTAATCCTGCAAAAAAAGCTTTATTTGCCATATGTGTCCTCCTTGTTTACTTTGACTCAGCGATGGACTGAGAAAGCGGTATTTTGTATGTTTTCTGTGAAGAATTGAGGGTAGACAGTGTGTCGACCGGCTGTGCCTTGTAGATGCTGCCAACCGTATCATTTTCAACGTAACAAATGATCCCGTCTGCGATCCCTTTTGCAAGACCGTTCGTTTTTTCGGAAATTGTCCGGTAATCGTTGTCGAGATATCCGGTATGGATCACGGAAATTGTCGTGTAGTTGTTGACAGTATCAAAAGAATAAAGTGATTCCTCTCCCGGCGTATAGTTTTCTCCGAGAAAATCAAGTTCTGAATTTTGCGCATAGTGA
>CAYWGX010000238.1:0-4249 GCA_964457635.1 uncultured Leptolinea sp. | reverse complement strand
AACGAACAATCCCAGGTTACCGGGAGCACCGGAAGCGATACCGGTTGCGATCTTGGAAGCAGAAGTATAAGTATAATTGACGTTCTTCAGGAAGCCATCGATCCAGGCATAACCGGCATTCTTGAATTCACCGGCTTCAAAAGCCTTGCCATAATATGCTTCATAAGCAGCTGCCAGGCGATCGCTCCATTCAGGGTTGGTCAGCATCATCAAGAAGTTAAGATTGACAGTTTCCTTGGTCGGATCTTTAAAGAAGACTTTGCCATTCCATTCCGATTCTGTCAGCTGCCAGACGTTGGTTAAATTGATGGAGCCATTCCCATTGTGATAAATGAACAAAGAGTTGATGAAGGTTACGACCGCAGGGTCCTGGTTTTCCGCATCAACGACATCCTTCAATGCATCCGGGAAGTAGGAATAGGAAAGACCTTCCTCCAGCAGATAGGTCTTGAGATCCGGACCGTTCTGCACCAGAGCCATATCAGCGGAGTCCTTCACACCGGAACCAATGGTGCTGGTCAGGATGGTATAGGTTTCCCCATCATCAATTTCCGCATAGATGACCTTGTCAGCCAATTCCGGAAAATCGTTCATGAAATTGGCAGCAGCCTTTTCGGCAAAGCTGGTGGTTGAATAGAAATTCAGCTGCGCACCAGCGGCTATTTCTTCCTTCGCCTTTTCATAGAGCTCCTCGCTGCTCATGGAAGCAGCAGCGCTGAGAGCATCTTCAACGGTGTCCGCCATAGCTGCAGCAGTCAGACTGAGCATAAGCATCAAAACAACAATTAAAGATAATGCACGTTTCATAGGATTCCTCCGCAAATTTGTCTGTGTTTTCCTTTGGTAGAAAAACTTATGTCAATAATTATAGATGGAAATGAAGAAGAAGTCAAGAATTGAATTTGTCCGGTTTTTATTTGACATTCCTCAATTTCCGGTTCAAGATGGTCTTCATGGTAGAATTATATGGTTTAATATTATGAGATGATACTGAAGGTCAGGAGGGAAAGATGGCACGAAAACCTGTTGTGGCTCTGGTGGGCCGTCCCAATGTCGGGAAAAGCACCTTATTCAACCGTCTCTCAGGAACCAGAGACGCGATCGTCGATGACGTTCCGGGAACGACCCGGGACCGCCTGTTCGGTCATGCGGAATGGTGCGGCACAGAGTTCGACATCATCGATACCGGCGGTATCGACCCGGAAGCAGCCGGCCAGAAAACGCCGCTCTCTGTAGGCTCCGCTGATTTCATCTCCGAAATCAAAACCCAGGCAATTCTGGCCGTAGAGGAAGCGGATGTCGTCCTTTTCCTGACAGACGCATCCACCGGTGTCACTGCTGCTGACCGTGAAATCGCCCAGATCCTGCGGCGGATGCAGAAAAGCGTTGACGGTGTCCGCAAGCCGCCTGTCCTGCTGGTCGTCAACAAAGCAGATTCCGATAACCTGCGTGCTAATGTACCGGAATTTTATGAACTCGCCATGGGTGATCCTTACCCGATTTCCGCTATTCACGGGACCGAAACCGGTGATCTGCTGGATGCGCTCTGCGCGCTCTTTCCCAAACAGGAAGAAGAGGAAGAGGATGACAGCGTCAAGATCGCTATCGTCGGACGTCCAAACGTGGGGAAATCCAGCCTGCTGAACCGCCTCTGCGGGGAAGAGCGGGTGATCGTCAGCAATATTCCGGGAACCACCCGGGATGCCATCGATACAAAGATGATGGTCGACGATGTGCCGGTCACACTCGTCGATACGGCCGGCATTCGCCGCAAAGGCAAGGTCGAAGTCGGAGTTGAAAAATATTCTGTGATCCGTTCCATGCGTGTGATCGAAGAAGCCGATGTATCCCTGCTGGTTATTGATGCCACGCAGGGCGTTTCCTCACAGGAAGCGCACATCGCAGGTTATATTCTGGACGCATGGAAGAGCGTCGTAGTCGTGGTCAACAAATGGGATGCCATTGAGAAGGACACCTACACCATGCAGCAGTTCACAGAAAAAATCCGCAAGGATCTGAACTTCATGGACTATGTCCCGATCCTATTCGTCTCAGCAAAAACAGGACAGCGCACCAACCAGATCCTGACCACAGCACTGCAGGTGCAGGAACAGCGTCTGGTCCGAATTCCGACCTCTGCACTGAATGACGCCATCCACGAGGCACAGGATAAACACCACGCCACGTCCAAATCCGGACGCTCGCTGCAGATGTATTATGCCACCCAGGTCCGTTCCGATCCTCCGACCTTCATGATCTACGTCAATGACCCGGACCTTGCGCATTTCACGTACAAACGTTATCTGGAAAACCAGCTGCGCGAACGTTTCGGCTTCATCGGTACGCCGATCCGCTTTGTATTCAAGGCAAGAAGGTAAAGGAAAATAAGAAATTGAAATTTGAAGGCCTAATGCAGAGAGGGAGTGTGCCTGAATTATGTGTTATTTCTCCAATTCTATGGAAATTTTAATAAACAGGGTGTATGATTAGGAGTTACAGAGGTTAAGGTAAATGGCAAAAAATAATAATATAAAGAACAGAAAATCCTATACCAAAGAAATACACGAAGCGGAAACAAAGAAACAGAAACCGAAGTGGCAGGAGATCATTGAAGATATCCTGCTGGCAGTCGTGCTGTACTTCGCCATCGATTTCTGCATCGGACGCTTCCGTGTCGAAAACATCTCCATGGAAACAACTTTCCATGAGGGACAGCTGGTGATGGTCAACAAACTGAATTATAAATTTAGTGAGCCCCGCCGCGGAGATGTTGTCATCTTTCACTCACCGGTTGATGCAGGCAAAGATTATATTAAACGCATGATCGGTCTGCCCGGAGACCACATTGAAATCACAGACGGCGAGCTTTATATCAACGGTGAAAAGATCGATGAGCCATGGCTCCATGAACCGATGCAGTATTCCGGCTCCTGGGATGTAAAAGAAGGTGAATACTTCGTTCTCGGAGATAACCGCAACCATTCTTCGGACTCTCATATCTGGGGCGGCGTCCCAAAGGCGAACCTGATCGGAAATGCATTTTTCCGTTATTGGCCTTTGAACCGAATCAGCGTCATTCACGACAGCATCACACTGTCCGGAGAAGGAAAATAAGGAGTAGAATAGTCCTCATGGATGAAGAAAAAAGATATTGTCCGGAATGTCAGGTCGGCGTGATCAAACGCAAAGGAAGCACGTATTACACCTGGATCGAAAATGAACTCGTGATCGTCCCGGATTTTCCCTGTTGGGTCTGTGATGTCTGTGGTCACCGCGATTGGGACCAATCCGCAGTGTTCAACCTGGGGATGATCCTCTCCCCGGCTGCGGGAACATCCACTTTCGACCATATCGCGATCCATCCCGGAGCGAAAGCAGCGGAAAAAGAAAAACGAAAACCGAAAACTAAAGTCAGACGTTCGGCACTGTAAAGCACATTTCCAGGCAAAATAACGGTTCTTCCCAATACAGAATACAGGAGAACCGTTTTTTATTATTGAAGAATAATTTCTTTTCATCAACATTCCCGAAAAATGATAAAATAGTATAAGGCGATATTTAGAATTTACCGGCCGGTATTTCCGAAGAAAGCCGGAGAAAAATATCACAAAAAAGTATTTATTTTTATCTTGTTTTAACAACAGGAAAAAGGAAAACATAATGGCAGAACTTGATCTGAACAAGTATGGAATTTCCGGAACCACGGAAATTGTCTACAATCCTTCTTACGAAATGCTTTACGAAGAAGAAATGAAACCCGAACTGACCGGCTATGAAAAAGGTCAGCTCACCGAATTGGGTGCCGTTAATGTCATGACCGGCATCTACACAGGCCGTTCTCCTAAGGACAAATATATCGTCATGGATGAAAACTCCAAAGCCACCGTCTGGTGGAACAGCCCGGAATACCCCAACGACAACCACGTCCTGAGCCAGGAAAACTGGGCCGCATTGAAAGATATTGCCATCAATCAGCTTTCAGGCAAGCGTTTGTTCGTTGTGGACGCTTTCTGCGGTGCCAACCATGACACCCGCATGGCAGTCCGCTTCATCATGGAAGTCGCCTGGCAGGCTCACTTCGTCCGCAACATGTTCATCAAACCGACTGCTGAAGAAGAAGCCAATTTCACCCCGGATTTCACCGTCTTCTGCGCTTCTCTGGCCAAGGTCGAGAATTATAAGGAGATGGGCCTGAATTCCGAAACAGCCGTTGCTTTCAACATCACATCCCGTGAACAGGTCATCATCA
>CAYWGX010000237.1:0-4251 GCA_964457635.1 uncultured Leptolinea sp. | reverse complement strand
GGATTGGAGAGGAACTCCATGGCGATGGAAAGGCGCTTGCGCTGGCCGCCGGAAAGCTGCGAGACCATGCTGTTGCGGATCGGTCCCAGACCGAAGAGCTTCATCGCTTCCTCAACGCGGTCAACGCGGTCCTGTTTGGTAAAGCTGGAGGGAAGACGCAGGTTGGCATAGTCGATCAGGGTGTAGTAGACCGTATCCTTTGGACGCATCAGGTCCGACTGCGGGACAAAGCCGCATTCATACTGCATTTTGGAATATTCTTTGTAAACGTCCCGACCGTTCAGGAGCACTTTGGCATCGGCTTTTTCATAGCCGTTAATGGCATTGACATAGGTGGTCTTACCGGCACCGGAACCGCCCAATAGCATCACCAGACGTCCGGGTTTGATGTTCATGTGGATATCTTTGAGCAGCTGTTTCTTTTCGAATAAGCCCTCCCTGACGGTACGCTCATTCAGGTTGACCGTCAGGCCTTCACCCATCTCCGCGACATCGCCGCCCCGCACATGGGTAACGGCGTTATCACGGAATTCACCGGCTTTCCAAGCGGGCTGATATTTTTTGGAAAAACCCCAGACCAGGGCAGGGATGCATTCCGCTAAGATCCACAGCCACAGCCAGCGCTTCCGCACACCGTAGACTTCGATCAAGCCGGTATAGATCTGAATGGAGTAAATGACGATAACGATAAAAAGCATGATCGCGAACACAGCCGTCAGAAGTATCACGTTCTCATTTTTCACGAAGAAAGGAACAACATTTATGACAGATGTCAGGAATGTTGCCCAGCCCATCAGCCTGCCTTCCGGTTCTTTTCCGGCGCATCTCCCCAGCTGATATTCCCGATACCAGGGGACCAGTGCCCACCAGCCTTTTACATCGGACTTTTCGAAGAGCTTCCAGAGGCCAACCATGTACAGACATTGGAAAACAATGGTGTACAATGAGCTGCTTTCGAAATATAAGGATGAAAATAGCTTCCAGATATTCAATTGCGTTATCTCAGCATTCATTTGCATTTACTCCTTCCACGGATTCATTAAACCTCGCTCTCATTATAACATTAATTCTCATTGATCGGAAACCATTCCACTTGAATCCAGGGAAGCGCTGACTCCAGGGACACTGCGGACATTTCCCGATGTCCCACGTCTGGGACATACGGGACCCGTCCCCAATGTCCCTTTTTAATCAGGGCTTCCCCAGATCCGCTCCGTTTGATGCGATGACCTTCTTGTACCAGTAGTAGGAATCCTTCCGGTAACGGTTATATGTGCCGTTTCCTTCATCATCCGCATCCACATAAACAAAGCCATAACGTTTGGACATGGAAACCAGAGAGCAGGACACGATATCAATGCAGCCCCACGGTGTATATCCGATAACGTTGACGCCGTCTTCGATTGCCTTCCCGATCGCCTCAATGTGGCTGCGCAGGTATGAGATGCGGTAATCATCATGGATGGCCATGTTTTCGTCCGGCGTCTCAAAAGCGCCGAGTCCGTTTTCCACAATATAGATTGGAAGATTGAACCGGTCACGCAGTTCGTTCAGTGAGATGCGCAATGCAGTCGGGTCGATCTGCCATCCGAATTCACTGTCCTCAAGATAAGGGTTCTTCATCCGGCGGATAAAGGAACCGATCCGTTCCTGTCTTGCAGGGTCCGCTGTCACGACCGTCGAGAGGTAATAGCTCAGGGAAATGAAGTCCACTTTTCCGTTTTTCAGGATCTCTTCGTACCCCTCCACCCAGTTGATATGGATATTATTGCGTTTATAGTACGATAAGATCCAGGCCGGATAGGTTCCTTTCGCCATGACATCGCAGAAGAACATGTTGTACTCGGTTTCTTCGTGAGCGCGGTAGGCATCTGCCGGGGAGGGGGTTTCCGGATACAAATGGTGAAGGTTGAACATGTTGCCGATCAGGCAGTTCGGCGCTGTGTCATGTGCGTATTTTACGGCCATGGCACTGGCGATGAACTGATGATGAAGCGCCTGATGCGATACATTTTCCCATCTTGCCGCGAGTTTGGGCGGCAGCGGAGCAAACGGCCGGAAGCCCCGCATATCCAGGTCTTCATACCGGTCAAGGATAATACCGCCTCCGAGCCAGGGAACAGCGGTAACCATATTGATCTCATTGAAGGTCAGCCAGTACCTGACTTCTTCTTTGTATTCATCGATGAGGAACTTCAGATATTTCACACAATAAGGAATGATCTCCGGAGATTCCCAGCCGTTGAATTCATCGACAAATGTGATTGGCAATTCATAATGGATCATCGTTACGAGCGGTTCGATCCCGTTTTTGCGCAGTTCACGGAAGACAGCATGATAAAATTCCACACCTTCCGGGCAGGGTTTTTCTTCCTTGCCCGTCGGGAATAGGCGTGTCCAGGAGATCGACATCCGGAAGGATTTAAAGCCCATTTCAGCCAACAGAGCAATATCTTCCTTATAACGGTGATAGAAATCGATACCGCGGCGGTTCGGGAAATTCAGAGCAGCTTCTTCGCTTCTTGCCTTCTCAAGATCCCTTTTCAGCATAAAGTTGCAGGGGGTCTTCGGTCCGCGGAAATATACGTAATCCAGGTGGGAAAGGCCTTTTCCGTCTTCACATCGGCCTCCCTCCGCCTGGGCGGCGGAAATTGCGCCGCCCCACAGGAAGTTTTCAGGAAATACCGCCATTGTTTTATCCCTTTTTGTCGATCTCGTCCGCCTTTTCATCCTTGTAGAGAACGAGAGTCAGGACGAAGGTGATGACCATGCCGATGACGATGCAGAGGATCGCGTTTTTCAGGTCGGTCATGTCGCCGGTCATCGGGTTAATGAACAGCGGCAGTGTGAACAGGTTTGGCGGTCCGCCGGCGTAGGTACCGATCTTCAGCAAGCCGCCGATGAAAGCCGCGATACCGGAACCGATCATGGCTGCGATCATCGGTGTCTTATACTTCAGCGTAATGCCGTACATGCCCGGTTCGGAGATGCCCGGAACGATGTTGGAGAACGCGGAGGACCATCCAAGGGCTTTTCTGTCCGCATTCTTTGACTTTATGGCAACAGCAGCGCAGGCCGCACCCTGAGCGGTGTTCGACAGGAAAAAGGCAGGATGGGTCACCATATTCTTATTGGCAAGGCTGGCTGTGGCCATCGCGACTGCCATCAGGTTGAAATGCATACCCGTCAAAACAATGAACGGCATGAACACGGTCAGGATCATCGGAGCAAACGGGCCAAGGTGCGTGAACAGCCAGATCAGGATGTTGCCCAGGAACACAGACAGACGCGCGCCGATCGGAGCGATCACAACCAGGCCCAGCGGCACCATGACCAGCATTTCGCACATCGGAGTCAATACAATGCGTACGCTCTTCGGGAAGATCTTATTCAGGAACTTTTCAAGATATCCCATGATGAATACACACATGATCACCGGCAGGATCGTATTCGAATAAGTTGCCGGATAGATGGGCATTCCGAACACATATCCGGCATTGCCGGTGCCGGGAATAACGGTCGGAGGTCCCTGAGGGTTCGGGATGGTCGCGCCCATACCGGTTTCGCAGAGCTTAACAAAATCCGGAGCGATCAGGATACAGCCCATCAGGATGCCCATTGCCATCTTGACGTTGAATTTTCTCGCCGCAGCAGCGCCGACCAATACCGGCAGGAAATAAAACGCGACATTAGCGACCCAGGTGAAGGTAGCGACGGTTGCAGAATCTGCTGAAAGAACATGCAGGTTGACCAGGATCATGATGAAGGCCTGCATCATACCGCAGGCGATCAGCGCCGGCAGGATAGGAAATACACAGGCTACGATGGTCGGGAATATGGAGCCCAGAATGTCCTTAAAGGTTTTCTTCGGCGGAACCAGATCGGTGTCCAGGTTTTCATCAATAGCGGCAGTTCTTTCGATACCGGTGTTTTTCAGGAATTCAGTATAAACATCCTCGACGTCCTGTCCGATGATGATCTGAACCTGATCGCCGATCATCTGCGCACCCGGAACGTCCAGTTTCTTGAGCTCATCCAGCTTCACCAAACCGGCGTTTTTCGGCGTCACACGCAATCTTGTCATACAGTGCGCAGCGTGAGCTATGTTATCTTTTCCGCCGAGGTATTCCACGATCGAAGAAGCTAACTGCTCAAAATCCTTCTGGTTTTTTTTCATGAGTCTGCTCCCTTTCTTTGTTTTTCATACACTGGCCGGATGCATGGAATCTGACGCAAGCCGGTAAATAAAAT
>CAYWGX010000236.1:0-4283 GCA_964457635.1 uncultured Leptolinea sp. | reverse complement strand
CTAAAACTGATGGTACTGGAAACGGGAGAAAACACATGATCGAACTGAAGAACCTCTCCAAACAATTTGAGACTGCAGATGGCCAGGTGGATGCGCTGCGCCATATCAATTTGTCGATCCAGGATGGAGATATCTATGGAATCATCGGCATGAGCGGTGCAGGAAAGAGCACGCTGGTGCGCTGTATCAACATGCTGGAAAAACCTACCGAAGGGAGTGTTTACTGGAACGGGAAAGATCTGGGCGCCATGTCGGAAAAGGAACTGCGTGCGATGCGGCGTCGAATCACCATGATCTTCCAAAGTTTTAACCTGCTGATGCAGCGGACTTGCCTCAAAAACGTCATCCTGCCTCTGCGGCTTGCCGGCATGAAAAATGCTGATGCTGAAAAACGGGGTATGGAATTGCTGGAGCTGGTCGGTCTGCCTGATAAAGCCAATGCCTATCCCGCACAGCTTTCCGGCGGCCAGCAGCAGCGTGTGGCGATTGCCCGTGCCCTGGCTACCGATCCGGAAGTGCTGCTCTGCGATGAAGCTACCTCTGCCCTTGACCCGAAAACCACCCATGCGATCCTGGAACTGATTCGTGAGATCAACAAGAAGATGGGCATTACCGTCATTGTTATCACCCATCAGATGAGTGTGGTGCAGGAAATATGCTCTCATGTAGCGATTCTGGAACATGGTGAAGTTGTGGAGGAAGGGGAGGTCAGCGAGGTATTCTCCAACCCGAAAGCCAATGCCACTAAGAACCTGATCTATCCGGAACTATCCGACGGTGCGGCAATTTTAGCGGAAGGCGGACAAAAGATCCGCATTATTTACAATGGGGCGGTCGCATCCAGAGAGCCTATGATCGCGAAAATGGCTGTGGACTGCGGAATTTTGGGCAGCATCCTCGGCGCTTCAACCCGTTCCGTCGGTGACCTGGCTTACGGGTATATCCTGCTGGAGATCCCGGGCGGCCCGGCTGAACTTGCCAAAGCGGTGGAATATCTGAGCTCAATACCTGATATTATCGTACAGGTGGAAGCTGAATATGGTTCGAAGGAGGTGCGGTCATGAATTTTGCCAATGCGTTTACACCGGAGCGTCTGCAGGAGGCCTGGAACTGCCTGATTAACGAATTTCCCTTCGCGATCTGGGAGACCCTTTATTCCACCCTGCTTGCGACCCTGTTTGCCATCATCATCGGACTGCCGCTGGGTGTTCTGCTGGTGACGGGAGAACCAAAGGGAATCCGTCCGCTGCCGAAGGTGATCATGAGCTTTCTCAACGTTTTCATCAATTTCCTGCGTTCGGTTCCGTTTATCATTCTGATGGTGATGATCATCCCGCTGACCCGTGCAATCGTGGGAACTTCTGTCGGTACCGTTGCCTCCATTGTGCCTTTGACGGTAGCTGCTTTTCCCTTCATCGCCCGATTGGTGGAAAGCTCTCTGCGGGAAGTGAACCCGAATATCATTGAGACGGCCCAGGCCATGGGTGCCACTCCGATGCAGATCATCACGCATGTGATGCTGCCGGAGAGCGTTCCCTCTTTGATCACCAATTTCACACTGGCGATCACCACAATCATGGGCTATACAGCTATGTCCGGAGCAGTTGGCGGAGGTGGTTTGGGAAAACTGGCCCTTGCCTATGGCTACCAGCGTTACCGCTATGCGGTGCTTTACCTTGCGGTCATCGTTTTGGTCCTCATCACCCAGCTCATCCAGTCCTTCGGTACCTGGCTTGCCCGCAAGTGTGACAAACGCCTGAAAGAGTAATTATTTGTCATAAAACAGTCCTTTTGTTTATCAGGCTGAGAAAAAACAAAAGGACTGTATCCGTATATCTGCTTTTTGGGAGGGATCATATGTTGCTCTCTGTTATTGAAATGATTTTGCCTATCGCCATCGCCTTTTCCATAGGGATCCTGATGAGGAAAAAGAATCTGATGGGTGACAGCGGCAGTGCAGCCATCAAAACCGTCGTCAGCAAGTTCATGCTGCCGGTGATCCTGCTCAATGCCTTTATGTTCGCGAATTATTCCCGGGAAGCTCTGGCAGTTATAATTGTCTTTTTCCTGGCGATGCTCGCGGAATTTGGGCTGGGATTTCTGATGAGGCGTTTTATCCCGGAACGGGCGAAATATTTTCCCTTTGTCTTTGCTACCATCGAAGGTGGAACAATCGGATATCCCCTGTTGGCTATGCTATACGGTACCCGCGGCACCAGCGATATGGCGATCATCGATGTGGCTCATACAGTCTTTCTTTTCATGATCGTGATCCCCATTTTGCAGCTTACAGACGGGAATAATGCAGATTTCGGGAAGATTCTGAAAAACGCAGTGCTTTCTCCGACATTTTTGGCGATGGTTGCGGGAATCATCCTGGGACTGCTGGGGGTGGATGAGCTGATCTCGAATTCTTCGATCAATAACATTTACCGCTCAACAGTGAGTTTTCTGTCTGATCCTGCCGGGATGCTGATTCTGATCACGCTGGGTTTCGATTTGTCGCTCCGCGCAGACCTGCGAAAATCTGTGTTCTTCACGATATTCACGCGCTTTGCCGCAATGGCTGCTTTTTGTGTGGTCAGCTGCCTGATTATTTTCCGCTTTATTCCTTACAGCAAAGAAACCATGGTTGCCCTGATCCTTGCGTTCAGCCTGCCCGGGTCCTATGCTATCCCGATGTTCGGAAAATTTGAAGGGCACAGGGATTACGTCTCCACGACGATTTCCTTCTCCACGCTGCTTACCCTTCTCGTTTTTGCAGGTCTGACGATTTACATCAATCTTTGATGCTGCTTTGTCGTGTCATAATTTTCAGGGAAGATGACACCGTTAAGAACCCACACATCGGACAGATCCGGTTCACCATCTTCCCCCACACGGCAAACGAGAAAATCACCCTCTCCGTGAGGTGCATTGGGGAGATTGGTGTGCAGAACATCACCCCAGGCGGTTTCAACCGTCACGGAAATGTCGGTGGGAACATGCATAGCAAAATTCGTATCCGCAGCTGCTTTCGTTTTGAGATCAATAAAACTGTCTTTTTCAGCAAAATCTGCTTCCGTGATTTCACTGCCGTCAGGCTTTGTATAGGTGGAGATCACTTTCGGAAGCTTTGATGTCCACATTTCGCCGGCAGTTCCCTTCAAAACAACAGTAACTCCATCGTCTGTGGCGGTATAATCCACCACTTCCAGCTCATTGTGAAAAGAGGTGTCTTTTGAGACCATCATCGCCTGTACGGTATATTCTTTCTTGCCGGTCAGGAACCAATCCTCGCTGCTTTGATCAAGATACTCTTCAAATGTCATTACAATTTGTCCTTCCGCGTATTCAACCATGGAGGAGTTTTCTGTTTCGTTTTCTGCAAATACCGACGATGTACTAATAAAAAGCAGAGAAATAATGAGGAACATTAACCATTTATTATTCATTTTTCTTCCTTTTACTATGTTTTTATATAATTAAATTATAATGCATCAAACTTATAAAAACAGCCGAATCAAGCATCAATATGTCATGGATTACGCCTGCTGCATCCTATATTCTATATCCTATCTCCTATCTCCTATCTCCTATCTCCTTAAATCCAAACTTGTTAACATAATTCTGATATACTATTTATGAAAACTTATCATTATTGTTCCATACTATAAATCGTAATGAAACGATAAGTAACTTCCCTGCAAAGGGGGAGGAGGTGTACATATGAACTTCGATAAATATACACAAAAAGCACAGGAAGCGATATCACAAACTCAGCAGGTGGCTTTGGAGTTTTCTCACCAATCTGTTGAACCGGCACATCTGCTTCTGGCGCTGTTACGTCAGCAGGATGGCATTGTTCCCGCTCTGGTGACCCGGATCTCCGGCAGCACCGCGGGGCTTCTGGATGCGGTAACAAAAGATCTGGAATCCCGCCCGCGTATTTCGGGCTCCAGCACATCCCTGACCCTGGCGCGAACCACTTCGGATGTATTCAACAATGCGGAAAGCATTGCCAAGGGAATGCAGGATGAATATGTTTCCACAGAACATTTGCTGCTTGCGCTTTGCGACAGCATTGAAGGAAAAAAATTAAGCCAGTTCGGCATCACAAAAGATTCCATTCTGCGTGCGCTGACCGCAGTGCGCGGCAACCAGCGGGTAACCGGACAGAACCCGGAAGATACTTATCAGGCACTGGAAAAGTATGGCCGCGACATGACAGCTATCGCCCGACAGGGAAAACTGGACCCGGTGATCGGCCGTGATGACGAGATCCGCCGCACGATCCAGATCCT
>CAYWGX010000235.1:0-4292 GCA_964457635.1 uncultured Leptolinea sp. | reverse complement strand
TTGGGCATTTCAAAATCAGAAATCGGAAATCAGAAATCTGATGAGAATGAAGAAGGTGGGGAAAATCAGAAATCAGAAATCAGAAATCAGAAATCTGATGAGAATGAAGAAGTAAGAAGTAAGAATGAAGAAGTTGACCGGAAGGAAGAACAGGTTTCCGAATCTGAAGAAGTGGTTCGGGAACAGTTCAGCCGAAAGGATTCTCACCACCATGTGGCAGATGTAATTTCAGAATCAGTGACTGATAATGAAGCGGAACTGCAGGAAGCGGATCGGGTTTCCGAAGCGGAAGCGGACGAAATAAATGATGAGGAATCAGGATACGGAATGCCAAATCCGGCTGAAGAAGAGGTTCCGCAGTGTGTCCGGATCCTGCAGAACGCGGTGATACGCAGCAGGCTCCATAACCTGGATTACATCGGCTTCACCGAAGGGGAAATGAGGCTTCTCACTGCCGACCCGCTCTTCGCTCAGCTTCAGCCGCAAATGGCAGCGGATATGAAGCAGGCGCTCCTTGAGCATGACAGCGGGTAAAGAAAAATCAGAAATAAGAAATCCTATATTCTCTTATCACAAATTTCCGCAAATCCCTTGCTTTTTTTCAAAGGATGATATAGAATATTGTCTGTTCGAGCGGTTAGCTCAGTTGGTTAGAGCGTTGCGTTGACATCGCAAAGGCCGATGGTTCGAGTCCATTACCGCTCACAGAAACAGACCCTCTGAAAGGGTCTGTTTTTTGTTTCCCTTTCAGAAAACAAAGGGCTTTGCAAATGTGAGGAAAAATCTCTTTTGATTTTATTGATTTATTCTTATCAAATTATAAACAGGATTTCTGAATATGGAAAATTAACCGCACATTAATGGCGCAGCAAGTGGACGGTTCCACAGTGCCGGCTTCGCGGCAGCAGCGAAACCGTCCCCATGTGCTTCATCTTCAGAATTGCTGAATTACAAAATATTCTTACTTCTGATTTCCGATTTCTGATTTATAATTTTAGAGGGTGTTGTAAATTATCCCCGCCGGAGGCACATCATGAACGAGATCTATGTTACCGGCCACAAGAATCCGGATACGGATTCCGTGGTCGCCGCCATCGCCTACGCTTCCCTGCGGAATGCTCTCGGCGACCGCAATTATGTCGCCGCTCATCTGGACCACATCAACGACGAGACCCAGCGCATTCTGGACCATTTCGGCATCGAAGCGCCCATGCGGCTGCGCAATGTCCGCACCCAGGTCTGCGACCTGGAATATGACACACCGCCTGCGCTCAATTCAACCGTTTCCATCGACTTTGCCTGGAACACGATCCAGGAACACGGCATCACCCACATTCCCGTGGTCAATGAGGACGGCACCCTCTACGGCATGATTTCCACGGAAAACATCACGGAATACAACATGCTCGCCAATGAAAACGGCAGTGTGGACGACGTGCCGATCTTCAACCTGCTCAGTGTGCTGGAAGGGCGGATGATCAACGAAGGGTGCGACAAGGATACACTCTCCGGAGATATCGTCATTGCCCTGCCGCTGAACTGTGAAGCGCTGATGTTTCAGAAGAAGGAAAGCATCGTCCTCTGCGGAAGCCAGCCGGACATCATCCGGCGGGCACTGGACCTCGGTGTGGAGTGCCTGATCATCTGTCAGGCGGAAGTCGATCCGGCCTGGATCGAGAACCCCGGCAACACCTGCATCATCGCCACGCCCTTCGATGCCCGCTACACCGTCTGTCAAATCATCCAGGCGATCCCCATCGCCCATTACTGCGTGACGGATAACCTGATCAGCTTCCACCTGAATGACTATATCGACGATGTCCGGGAAAAGATGGGTGACCGGCGCGATGCCTATTACCCGGTGCTGGACGAGAATGAAAAGGTGGTCGGCATGCTTTCCCGCTACCACCTGATGAAACCGAAACGCAAACAGGTGGTGCTGGTGGATCACAATGAGATGGCTCAGGCCGTTCCGGGGCTGAATGAAGCGGAGATCCTCGAGATCATCGACCATCACCGCCTGGCAGACATCCAGACGCTGCAGCCGATCCGCATGCGGAATGAGCCGGTCGGCAGCACCAACACCATCATCGCCGATATGTACATGCAGTACGGCAAGGTTCCCTCCCCGCAGATGGCGGGGCTGATGGCAAGCGCCATCCTGTCCGACACGGTGATGTTCAAATCCCCGACCTGCACCAAACGCGATATCGCCCTGGCAGAGCGGATGGCGCGGATCGCGGGTGTCACCATCGATGAACTCGGCAGGACCCTCTTCGCCAATACCTTCGGTTCCCATTCCGACCTGAACCAGCTGATCAGGCGGGACTTCAAGGAATTCCACTTCGCGGAACAGAAGTTTGGCGTCGGGCAGATCACCAGCTACGATTCCGAACCGCTGCTGCAGCGCAAGGATGAGATGCTGGAGATCCTGAAGGAGATCAACGATAAGAACGGCTACAGCTTCACCATGCTGATGATCACCGATGTGCTTCTGGGCGGGTCGCAGCTGCTTTATGTCGGCAGTGATGACATCATCCGCCATGCCTTCAACCTGGAACCGAAGGGGAACATGGTCTTCCTGCCGCACGTGATGTCCCGGAAGAAGCAGGTGATCCCGATGCTCTCGGATCTGTGGGGATAACGGGGAAAATCAGAAATAATAAATCAGAAATAAGAAATAATGGGACTCCGGGGACGGGGCCCGTGTGTCCTGATAAGGGACACCAGGCCCTGTCCCCGGAGTCGATGTTTCCATAAGACACCGGCACTTGAGGAACAAGGAGCGGGAAGCCGCTCTTTATTCTTTACTCTTCTTCGGGTTTTACGCAGCGGAAACCGCGGTCGAAGCTGTAGGAAGTACCCAGGGCATAGAAACGGTCCGCTGTCCGGGCATTGTTCTCTCCGGTCTGGGCAGACCCTCCGCGAATGGCGTAATACTGCCCGAATGAAGGTCCCGTTGGGTCCGCAGGCTGGTCGGTGAGGCTGTACCAGTTCTCCTGATAGCGGTCCAGCACCCATTCCGAGACATTGCCGCCCAGGTCATAGACCCCAAAGGCGCTGACATCCTCCGGGTTGGCATTCACCGCCAGAGTATCGAAGTCACCGTTCCCGGAGTAATTCAGGTTTCCGGGCACAAAGGCCGCGCCCCAGGGATAGGCATTTTCCTCCGGACCTTTCGCCGCATACTCCCATTCCGCCTCCGTTGGCAGCCGTCCGCCGGCCCATTCACAATATACCGCTGCCTGATTGCGGTCGACCGTGATCACCGGGTAGTTGTTGTACAGCGGATTGCCGAAGTAGGACTCATGCCGCAGCGATTTCCGCTCGTGAGGCGGCTCACAGGCACCGGCCGCCACACACAGCTCATACTGCTCGTTGTTGACTTCATAGATGTCCATCCAATAGCCGGAAAGGGTCACCTCATGGACCGGCCGCTCATCGATGGCACCTTTCGCGTCCCCCATAGAGAAGCTGCCGCCGGGGATCAGGACCATCCGGGCATTGTCCTTTTCCCGGATGAGCACAGGCGGACCGGGCTCTTCCGTCGGTTCCGGGGGCAGCGTCGGCTCCGGAGTCTGCGTAGGGAGAGGTGTCACGGTAGGAAGCGGAGTCTCCGTCGGTTCCGGGGTTTGTGCCAGAACGGTCTGTGTCAGTGCCAGCTCCGCTCCGGCAGTTGCGGTCAAGTCCGGGTTCTCTGTCAGGTTTTTCCACAGCGCCTCACCGTCGAGGTTCAGCGCCGAAAAGGCCGTCAGCAGTGTTTCCTTCAGTCCGTGCTCCATGATCTGACGGTTCAGAAACCAGCCCCCGGCAGTCAGCAGGATCAGCACCGCAAAAAACCAGCTGCCGCCGCGTGATTTCCCGGCTGCGGTCAGGGTATCTTCCACGGCATTGTGCAGGCTGTTTTCGCCTCGTGCCCGCTTCAGCCGGCGCAGATATTCCTCATAATTGCCCTTCTGAAACAAAAGAATCAGCAGGATGAACCATCCCACCACAGGGATGAACCCGATCAGCAGCCGCCAGCCGCTCTGCGGGATCGAATGCAGCCGGCGGACCGATGCCGACCAGACCGGGATGATCATCAGCAGGCCGTAGAGGAACCACAGCGGCAGCACCCATGAAAGATAAGTCTGAACCGTCAGTCCCTCCGAAACCGCGAGATCCAGGGCTCCGGGAAGCAGTCCGCTTTGGTTCAGAAGATACATCACCCCGGGGACAAGCGGCAGCAATACCATCAGTCCATGCACAAACATGGCTGTCCAATATTTTCCGCGGTTCAGGTAGCCGGAGAA
>CAYWGX010000234.1:0-4305 GCA_964457635.1 uncultured Leptolinea sp. | reverse complement strand
CCACGATCGCCGTCTTCCCGACGCCCGGTTCCCCGATGAGGGCCGGGTTGTTCTTGGTACGGCGGGCGAGGATCTGGATCACGCGCTCGATCTCGTTTTTGCGCCCGATGACCGGATCCAGCTTTCCCGCTGCCGCTTTCGCGGTCAGGTCGGCAGCCAGCTGGTCCATCAGCGGCGATTCCTTTTTCTTCAGCCCATGCTGACGGTGTCCGGCCGCCACTTCCGCGAATTCCGGCGGAGGGGGTGCCTGCTGTTCCTGCTGAACACTGCCGGAGACACCATTCTCCAAGGTGTTCCGCATTTCTTCGCGGATCCGCTCTTCATTCAAGCCCATCCGTGCCAGAATACGGTTGGCACGGGCGTTCGGTGTATCGATCAGGCTGAGCAGCAGGTGTTCCGTACTGACATAGTTATCGTTGGATTGCGAGGCAAGCTTCACGGAACGCTGCAGTACATCCTTCATGTCTGCAGAAAGCAGATCCTGAGGATTGAAAATTTCAAGAGGAAGCGGATCCGGTTCCATCGCAGCATCGATCTCGCGGACCCGGTCTGCCGTAACATTCAGATTTTCCAGGACTTTCCCTGCGGTCGATCCCTGTACCTGGACCAGACCGAGCAGCAGATGTTCCGTCCCGATTTTCAGCGTGCGGCTCGTAGCGGCTTCTTTGTGAGCCAGGCTCAGAACGCGCCGAGCTCTTTGTGTAAATTGATCTATCCCTGCCATTTTTTCTTTCTTTTTTCCTTCACAAACATTTTACCAGAACTATCCGTCTTTTTTACGAAATAATAATACGACATAAGAATAAGATTTTTGTTAACAGCTATTTCAGGGTATGATTAACAGTTGGCAGTTGATAGTTGATAGTTGGTGATTGATAGTTGGCAGTTGGTGGTTGGTAGTTGGCAGTTGATAGTTGATAGTTGGTAGTTAATGGTTGGCAGTACGGGTTGTCACCGAGGGACACCGGGGACAGTTCGCATATGTCCCGATAAGGGACATTGGAAACTGTCCGCAGCGTGTCCCGTACCGCTGGTTCTGAACAGTTATAGGAACTGATTATCGATCGGAAAAGGAAGGCTATGAAAACATCCCGGATCATACTTTTCATACTGGCAGTTTTCTGCCTCAGTACAGGCGCACAGGCCCAGACAGCCGGAAGGACCGCGGGGCTTTTTGATACGGAAGCGGGTACCGTGATCCTGAACAGCGGATACAAAATGCCGGTCATCGGCATCCACTGCACCGGTTCTTCGGTCGACCAAACGGAAGAGCTGGTGTACGCTGCACTGCAGAAAGGCTTCCGCATGCTCCGGGTCGGGGCCGGCATGGTCAATGAAGAAGGCACCCGGAAGGGGATCCTACGTGCTCTGGAAAAAAAACTTGTCTCCCGGGAAGACATTTTCATCGCAGCCGAACTGACCGGGGCTGACATCGAAAACCCGGAAAAGGCGATCCAAAATCTTTTGATCCGCCTGGAGCTGAACTGGCTCGACCTGGTACTCCTCCGCCAAAGCCAATACGACAAAGACGCAGCACTCTGGAAAGCTATGGAGAAGGCCGTCAATGCCGGCACGATCCATTCCCTCGGACTTTCCGGATTTACCGAAATCGTCAACCTGGATCTGTTTCTCGACAATGCCGCGGCCTTTTCGCCTGCCGTCCTGCAGCTGACGCTTTCCCCCTACGAGCAGCGTCAGGATATGCGGGAACACCTGATGTCAGACGGGACAGTCATGATGACAGGTGACCCTCTGGGCGGAAACGGTGAAAAACAGGTGCTTTTTGCCGACCCGGCAATCAGTGTTGCCGCTACCTGGCACCAGAAAACCTCTTCCCAGGTCATCATGCGCTGGCAGATGCAATCCGAAAATGTCATGATCCTGACACCGGAGGATCAGGCACAGCTCGACGAATTCGCGCAAATCCTTGATTTTTCCCTCAGTTCTGATGAAATGCAGCAGATCAACGCACTGGACCGCGGCCAGCGCCTGATCGAATTTGAATCCGTTCCCGTCGCTCCGGTGGAGGAATGGTTTAAATAATCAGAAACAGAAAATTCGCGGCAAAACCGCGAATTTTCTGTTTCTGATGATCCGGTCTCAGGCTCCGCTGCCGAGGTAAGCGGCTTTGATGCCGGGGTCGTTGAGCAGTTTATGCCCGGTTCCCTGCATGCCCAGCATACCGGTCTCCAGTACGAAGGCATAGTCAGCTATACGCAACGCAGCATTGGCATTCTGTTCCACCAGCAGGATAGTGATCCCCTCCTCGTGAAGGGTCTGGATGATCTCGAAGATGCTCTTGATCACCAGCGGTGCGAGGCCCAGGGACGGCTCATCCATCATCAGCAGCTTCGGCCGCATCATCAGCGCACGTCCCACCGCCAGCATCTGTTGTTCACCGCCGGAAAGGGTCCCGGCCAGCTGCCAGGAGCGTTCCTTGAGCCGCGGGAAGAGCTGGTAGACATGCTCCACATCGGCCGTGATGTCATCCTTGCGCAGGTAGGCGCCGATGCGCAGGTTCTCATAGGTGGTCAGGTTCGGGAACACACGCCGGCCCTCCGGCACCATGCAGATGCCCTCGGCAACGATCTGCTGGGGCTGCTGACCGGAGATCACATTCCCGTCATAGGTGATGGTCCCCGACTTCACCGGCACCAGTCCGGAGATCGCCCGCAGCGTAGTGGACTTCCCGGCACCGTTGGCGCCGATCAGCGTGACGATCTGCCCCTTTTCCACATCGAAGGAGATACCCTTCAGCGCCTCGATGCCGCCATAGTTCACTTTCAGGTCTCTGACTCTGAGTAAGCTCATAGTTCTTCTCCTCCTCCCAGATAGGCGTCGATGACCGCCTGGTTGTTCTGGATCTCTTCCGGGGTTCCCTCGGCGATCTGCTTTCCGAACTCGATAACATAAATGCGGTCGGAAATTTTCATGACCAGGTTCATATGATGCTCGATGATGAAGACGGTCAGATCAAATTCACTGCGGATGCGGCGGATGAACTCGCCCAGCTCGTCAGTTTCCTGCGGATTCATGCCGGCAGCCGGCTCGTCCAGCAGCAGCAGCTTCGGCTTGGTTGCCAGTGCACGCACGATCTCCAGCAAACGCTGCTTCCCGTAGGGCAGGGAGACAGCCATCTCGTCCCGCAGGTCATAGAGGTCGACCTTCTTCAGCAGGGCATCGGTGTCCTCCCGCATGCGCTTCTCTTCTGACCGATTCAGCCGCAGAACTGCGGAGAACATGGAGCTGGTTCGGCGCAGGTGATGGGCGGTGAGCACATTCTCAAAGACCGTCATCGAAGAGAAAAGCCGGATGTTCTGGAAGGTCCGGGCGATACCGCGGAAGGTGACCTCATCCGGACGCAGCCCAGTGATGTTCTCATCCAGGAGCGTGATGCGTCCGGCCGTGGGCTGGTAGACACCGGTCACCGCGTTGAAGGCAGTGGTTTTCCCGGCACCGTTCGGCCCGATCAGCGCTACGATCTCACCCTTGTTGATCTCCATGCTGAAGTTATCCACGGCAACCACACCGCCGAACTGCATGGTCAGGTTTTCGATTTTCAAAACAGTGTCCTTCATTTCGCGCTCCCTTCTTCAGCCGTTTTCTTCTTTCGGAACAGGTCGGGCAGCTCTTTGGTGCCCATAATGCCCTGACGGAAGAACAGCACGACGATCATGATGATGAAGGAGAAGACCACGAGACGGAAGCCGTTGCGCATCAGCGGCAGCTCGTGCCCGTTGATATACTGCTTCTGGTCCAGGAAGCGCAGCCACCATTCGGAAGCCGCCACGAACAGGAAAGAGGCCAGCACACTGCCGGTCACGGAACCGAGCCCGCCGATGACTACGATGAGCAGGATCTCATAGGTCATGGCAGTGGTGAAGCTCTTTGCCTGCACCGTGGTCTGGTACATGGCCAGCATGGCACCGCCGACACCGGCAAAGAAGGAGGACACACAGAAGGCCATCTGTTTGTGGCTGGCCAGGTGGATGCCCATGGCTTCGGCAGCGATCTCGTCATCCTTGATGGCCCGCATCGCCCGGCCGTAGGTCGAATTGATGAGCAGCAGGATGAGCCCGATGCAGATGCCGGAGATGATCATCGGCACCAGCGTGGAAAGGTAAACCACCACCTCTCCGCTGGCATTGCGGATGTTGAAATCGTTGAAGGTCGGAAACAGCCGCAGCATGTTGGAGCCGTTGGTGACCGGTCCCAGCTTGTCCCACTGGAAGAAGGTGCGGATGATCTCAGCGAAGCCCAGCGTGGCGATAGCCAGATAGTCGCTCTTGAGGCGCAGCACCGGCA
>CAYWGX010000233.1:0-4361 GCA_964457635.1 uncultured Leptolinea sp. | reverse complement strand
TTTTCTCATGCTCAAGCCATATTGAAGAGGTGCTCCAAATGCTTTACCAAACCGAAAACCCGCATGGCGGAAATATTTATGCGAATGACATCAGGCTGGATTTTTCAGCCAGTATCAACCCGCTGGGAACACCTCCTGTCGTGCTGGAAGCTGTCAAATCATCGCTGAGACGAATAGACTGCTACCCGGATCCGGCTTGCAGCAAACTGATCGAAGCTATCGCCGCTTACGAAAATATACCTTCCGAAACCATTCTCTGTGGGAACGGTGCTGCGGAATTGATTTATTCCTTCTGCTTTTCGGAAAAACCGGGAAGGGCACTCATCCCCGTTCCGACATTTTCGGAATACGAAACAGCACTTCTCCCGACAGGCTGTGAAATTATCCACCATCAGATGGAATTTGCACAAGACTTCATTCTTGATGAGTCCATTCTGGATGGGATCGCAATTCAAAGACCGGACGTGGTCTTTCTCTGCAATCCGGGGAATCCCACCGGAAGGCTGATCTCCCCGTACATTCTGAAAGAGATAATTGTGCTATGCGAAATTAACAACATTCGGATGTTTGTGGACGAATGCTTTCTGGATCTCACTGGCAGCGATCGGAGCCTAACGTCTTACTTACCCGGTCATTCCTGTCTTTTCATCCTGAAATCCCTCACTAAAACCTTTGCACTTCCGGGAATCCGGATCGGGTACGGACTTTCCTCAGATAAAGCGCTTTTGAAACGCATGTCACAGACAGTCCAGCCCTGGAATGTATCCCTGATCGCACAAGAGGCAGGCGTGGCAGCACTAAAAGAAGCAGAGTATCTTGAGAAATCGATCGATCTCATCGCATCAGAACGGGAGTGGCTGACCGAGAAAATCAAATCATTCGGATTTTCCGTTTGCCTTTCCGATGCCAATTATATTTTGTTCAATGCAGCATCCGGATTGGACAAACAGCTGCGCAAAGCCGGGATCGCCATCCGAAGCTGCAGTAACTTCATCGGATTGGGACCCGGCTGGTACCGCATCGCGGTCCGTTCACACAATGAAAATCAACAATTGATCTGCGCGATAAATGAAACGACAGAACACGGTTCGCCGGCCTCATCAAAGGAACAGATATGACAAAGAACATCATGATCCAGGGAACCATGTCCAATGTCGGGAAGAGTATCCTTTGCGCAGCGTTGTGCAGAATCTTCCGCCAGGACGGATATCGGGTGGCGCCATTTAAAAGTCAGAACATGGCACTGAATTCCTTCATCACCCGGGAAGGGTGCGAGATGGGGCGGGCACAGGTAGTCCAGGCTGAAGCAGCAGAACTGGAACCGGATGTGCGCATGAACCCGATCCTGCTCAAACCTACCACAGATGTGGGAAGTCAGGTGATCGTCAACGGCAAGGCAATTGGGAACATGAATGCTATGACCTATTTCCGCAAAAAACGGGATTTTATCCCAGTCATCATGGATGCTTACAACAGTCTTGCTTCCGAGAATGACATTATCGTCATCGAAGGTGCCGGCAGTCCGGCTGAGATCAATCTCAAGCAGGAGGATATCGTAAACATGGGACTGGCGGAGCTGGTCGATGCTCCCGTTCTGTTGGCAGGAGATATCGACCGGGGCGGGGTCTTTGCCCAGCTTTACGGCACCATTACATTGCTGGAAGAAAATGAACAGACCAGAGTGAAAGGGACGATCATCAACAAATTCAGGGGAGACCGTTCGATACTGGAGCCGGGCATCCAAATGCTTGAAAATCTTTGCGGCGTCCCCGTGGTTGGAGTGATCCCTTATCTGCATCTCGATATTGATGATGAAGACAGCCTGACTGAGCGGTTTCACGAGGAAACCGCTCAGAAACCGATTGACATTGCAGTCATCAAACTTCCCCGGATATCCAATTTTACCGATTTCAGTCCATTCGAAGAGCATCCGATGGTGAGCCTGCGTTATGTGGATCATGTCAGTGGATTGCATCAGCCGGACATGATCATCATTCCCGGAACAAAAAGCACGATTGCGGACCTGTTCTGGATGAGGCAAAATGGACTGGAAGCAGCTATCAAAAAAGCAGCTGCATCCGGTACCGTGATTTTTGGTATCTGCGGCGGTTACCAGATGCTCGGAGAAAAAATCCTCGATCCGGACCACACTGAATCAATTGGACTCAGTGAGACAGACGGGATGAAATTCCTCAACCACAATACCTTATTCAGCGAAGAGAAGGTACAAACCCAAATAGAAGGAATCCTGCAAGATATCAGCGGTATTTTTGCCTCTCTTAATGGTCTGAAGTTTCATGGTTATGAGATCCACATGGGCAGATCAGCTGAAAACAAGGCTCCAATTTCCAATAGCGGAAACATTTACGGCACCTACATTCATGGCATTTTTGATGAACCGGAAATCAGCAGCATGGTCATCAGAAGTTTGTGCCGGAAAAAAGGGATCAATTATAATTCGAATGCTTGTATAGACAGATATCAATTAAAAAAAGCCCAATATGACAAATTGGCTGATGCAGTTCGAAGAAATCTGAATATGAAATTCGTTTATGATATTCTCAGTAAAGTTGTCTGAACATGTTATCGGACAGAAATCACACACTTGATAAAATTTACTGCAAAAGTGATTGTTCCGACTTCAATATTGTATAGACATCGTAGATATCAGAGATCGTATGAGTAGGTTTTTCTTCATAAGTGCCGATGTCTTTCAGCGCGGTCAGTTGGGAATGAATATGAAACGTCTCGCCAAATCCGGCACGAGTCGCACCGACGATATCACGGGAGTAAGTATCTCCCACATAAGCACAGTTTTCTGCCTTTGAGCGCATCTGATACAGAGAAACTTTGAAGATATTTTTATCCGGTTTGCGGTAGCCTGTTACAGATGAAAGGGTCACATCACGGAAATATTCTCGAATTCCGTAATCATCCAGAATTCGGAATACCTGATAAAGACTTGCTGTGTTCGAAATGATTCCCAGCTTCATCCCCATTGACTTCAACCCTTCCAGCATTTCTTTCACCCGGGGACGCAGCACACGATGATAATGGGTCACTTCATACATGTAGGCAAGTTCCTCCGCAAAGGGCTTCACCTGCTCAAAATTGAGACCAAAACGGGGCATGACAAAATTTCCCCAAATCTCTTCCGGTTTTAACTCACGGTTGTCGCCGTCACGTTGAATACCGTAAGCATCCCAGCCTTCTTTGAGTAATCGCGCGGCAGTTTCCGGATCATGATTCAAAGGATACCCGTTGTCTATACATATTTCAATTACCCGTTTTGCGGCTTGATATCTGCTGTCCTCGTCAACAAAAATATCCTCCAATGTTCCACCCATGTCAAATAATACCGTGTCAATCATAATCCTCCGAACTCTTTTCCATTTTTTCAGATTTCTTCCAGAAATACCAGGCTGAGCCCCCGCCCAAAAGCAAAGGAACAGGAACCATGATTAGAAACAGACGCAGGAAAATAGCGAGTGCGTCCCTGTCATCCTTCAGCATAATGATCATCACAATCAGAAACAAAACTGCAAAAATCGCAATCCATACATATCCAAGAAAGGCCGGTTTTTTGTTGGAAAGCAATTTCAGTGGAATCAAACAAACAATTGCCCCGACCAAGCCGGGAACCAATGCTCCGATTAAATCAGAAAGCCATATGGCCATATCGGCTGTCATCGGTGCAAGCACATCGATCAGAAAATAGTATGCAGCACCATAGACAACGAGATATAAAGCAGCAAAAGTAATACTGTAAGCAACAGTACCGCTTTTCATTTTTCCGTCTCTGGTAAAACGGAAAAACTCTCTAAATTCCAGTTTTTCGCTTTTATCGCTCATTGTCTGCATTGCTGATAAATGATGCTGCGGCAGCTGCTGAAAGAGCTGCCGCAGCTTAGCTATCAAAAATCGGATTTGAATGTGCGAAGCACAATCCTATTACCAACTAAAATCTACCAATTAACAACTTTCAACCACAAATTATTTATTCGGGCTCTTATCGTGCCAGTAGGTCCAGAAGTCGGAGACATCCAGATAGTTGTCATAAATGCCTTCCATGTTGAGCGGCACTGCACCGGAATCAGCCAGACTGAAGGGATTCTTCTTGTTTAAGTAGTCATCACGAACAGACCAGGCGCCTTCCTTCATGACTTTTTTGTAACCTTCACCGGAGCCATCATCGCCGCCCATCATATAGCGAACAAAGAAGCGGGCAAGCGCAGGATTATCGGAGCCAGGAACTACAAAAGAATAGTTGGTGTTCTGCCCGGAGACATACGGAGCCAGTTCAGTAACCCAGGCGATCGGCCAGCCATTGTCATCGCGGTTGCCGATCTTACCGGCGGAAG
>CAYWGX010000232.1:0-4398 GCA_964457635.1 uncultured Leptolinea sp. | reverse complement strand
GCTCACAACTGTACAGGGATTTCTTGCCGGCTGCAACAGCCTCAAAACACTGAAAATGGACAACCTGGATATCTCTGCCGTTCTCGAAACCAGCGGCTGGAACCGTGTATGGTGGGCGCAAGATGCAAACGACTATAATTATAAGGAAAATTGGGTCCTTCCCTCCCTGGAAAAACTTTCAGCAATAAATTCAAAGATCTGGCTGGTCAGACATGATGTTAAAGCGAGCAGCGGCACTTCATATTTTTCCATGGGCAGCGAAAGCAGAAAGAATAGCCGGTTCCCGTACATGATGTGCCATCAGAGTGACGGGAATGAGATCTGCAACCGCATGTGGTTCACCCCGGATGTGGGCGCAACGAAAGCTCCCGCCCACATGCAATATAATGAAGGAAAAATCCTGCTGAACCATCGGGAATGGATCGACCTGATCACCGACCGCTGGTTAACGACCAATGACAGCATAGTGCAGGGAGAGACCAATCATGAAGGCAACGATTGGTCTACCAACCCGAACGTGGCAGCCAACATCGGCGGCAAAAGCGAGAATCATTACACAGATGTTTACGGGAACAGCACCAAGGGACACACCAACATTCACGGTGCCGGTTTTCTCGCCCCAGGCGTTTATGAAAGAACGGACAAGGAAAACACCTATTGGGACGAGCTGCCGAAAACCTTTTACCGAATCGTGGGGCTTGGTAACACAATGCCTGACGTAACGATCAACGGGCAGTCCGTTGAAAACAATAAGGTATACAGAGATCTGGAAGTCACCGCTGCGAATAATATAATAACCATCAATTCGAAGAAAATGGATGCTTCGGTGATACAAAATTATGACAATTATACTCTTACATTTGATCCTATCGACATTATTTATAAAGATGCCGCAGAAGATATTTACGGTACCAAGAAGGATCTCAAGCTCACGATCAATGGAGTTAAATTCACAAATCAGAAGCAGATTCCGGTCCTGACATCCTGCACGTCGAACAATGTTTGTAAAACAGACCAATGGTACCGGCAATTGTTTGAGATCACAAAGGACAGCGTGCTCTTTAACAATTACCTCTACACCAAAAGAGGAAACAGCAATAAGATGACCAAAAAAAACTCCGGCGTCGAAGTCGACTTCACCATCGAGGTCGTGGACGCCGAACCGAACACCACGATCCTGTTTTATCTCACTGACCTTGATGTCGAACATAAGCAGACAGACTCAAAGACGTGGGCCGGTATATCGTATGGTGAGAACAGTGAAGGGATCAAGCTGCTGGACGGAAACGATCTGAATGAAAAATCCATCACCTTTGCCAAACACACCGGGCTGGAGATCCGGGATATCATCGAAGACGACAGACTGACGGGCAAGTGGATCCTCGGTACCGGCGGTGACCAGCGGACCCCGTGGTCATCAGTATATGTCCGTGCCCATGCGGACGGCGCCCATTACGTCTGGACTAACGGTGTCGGCTGCACTACCTCCATGCTGGAAAATACAGAGGATTTTCCCGAGCTCGACCCGGTGCTGGTGCTGCCGGAAGCCCGCAAGCTGCTGGACGGCGCAGCGCCGAAGGGTGATTATTTCAACGCGTTTAACTTCAAAGTCGAGGATGCGAAAGATGTTGTGGAGCGGGTTCAGATCCCCGGGTTTGAGGAATTAACCAATGGGACCGCTCCCCTTTCTTCTGTCAATCCGGGCGGAACACATACCAACCGGGGCGATGACATTTACTTCGGATTTCTCGAATTTAATGCTCCCAAAACTCCACCGCACAAAGCAGCCTATGTTTATAAAGTGACGGAGATACCGGGGACTAAAACAAATATCATTTACGATACCGGCACGGTCTTTTATGCGCAGGTGATCATTACAGCTCCTGTCACCGAAGAGGAACTCGCCAAAGGGACCCGGGCGGATATCTATATGGGCGAACAACACTGCAATAAAGACGGATCAAAATGCGGTGATATCATCTGGGACCGGGACATCCCGGTGACTGTCTGGTCCTCCGATATCAGGGATGCCAAAAGCCAAACAGCCGTTTTAGCCTGCGGTTCGCAGCATGAGGTTCTGATGGATGCCAACGGGAAGCAATTTTACCGCCATGACGGCAAATTCTGGAGCTATCCGGAGAATACCGAGCTGCAGCCTGTCAGTTCGGTGGATTCGGATACACACCATCAGGTTTCTTGTCCGAGTGTTTTCACGGATCTGAATGTTTATGAAGACAGCAACGGCGTGGAATATGTTCATGATGAGACCAATCATAAATATTATTCTCCCTTCTGTCATGAGCTGCAGGAAGGCATCGACGTATGGCCCGATCACGCGGATGACCCGGTGATGGAAAAGCTCGTCACATCCGTTCCCAAACGCGAAGGAAAATCCGGCGAGGGACATATCGTGTATCAAACCGAGGATGAGATCCCTGTAGACTATTATTTACACGAAGGACATTATTATTCCGTCATCGGTACGCTGATGCCGGTCTCTGCAAGATTTAATCCGAAAGACACTGACAAGATCGTTTATGTCAACGAGGAGATCCTGGAGGAAAAAGCGACGGGAAGGCAGTTTTACTACAGTGAAAACCAGTATTTCCTTTACGGTGAAGATCCCAAAGAAGAACTCGAGGAACACAGCAAGTTTGATTTGGCTGATACGACGATCGACACCAGCGACATCCCCGTCTCCGGGACCTTCCGTAACTATACCAGGAACACACTGACGATCGAAAAACGCACTGTCGGTGAAAAAGAAGGCAGCTTCAATTTCAACGTACTCTTTGAGAACAACAGTTTTTCGATCAATGATGATAATCATAAATTCCGAAATCCCGAAGATGAGGGAACGATCGAACTTGCCGAAGGCTGGTCAGCAACAAACAATCTTTGGAAATTCTCGCTTCAGAACGGGCAGGAGCTTATCATCCATAACATTCCCAAGGATACAAAATACACCGTCACGGAACTGCCTTCAGAAGACGGCTTCAGCTTTGTTTCCGTGGACAATGATAGAAATTCCTCTTATTCCGTATCCGGCACGATCGATCCGGATAAACCTGCCGAGCACGTCTTTGACAACGCCCTCACCGAGGTGACGGTGGAAAAGAAAATTATCGGGGCCAATAAAGCCTTCAGTTTCACCGCGAAGCTGGAGATCAGCGGACTCCTTCCGCAGGAGACCTTTTATTACGGGATCAAAGGTCAGCAGCTTGAAAGCGGCACAGCCGGTGCGGACGGCACGGCACAGGCATCCCTGGACTTTGAGCTTTCCGATCAGGGCAAGGCTGTTCTGATCGTCCCCTACGGCACAAACGTGACCATCACAGAGGAGACTGACAGCGGTTACACGCCCCATGTCCACACAGAGACCTCCCACAGCGAACCCGTCGCCGATCACAGCATTTCCCTTACCGCTGTCAAAGAAGATACCGCTGTTCTCTTCACCAATTCCCAGCAGACAGAGAAGATCAGTATCTCAAAGGAAGTACACGGGAACGCGGCTTCCGAGACCAAGTATTTCAAATTTGATGTGCATTTCAAACAGGCCGGAGAGGGAACAGTCCTGACCCTGGACATGTCCAAAGCCGACTCTGAACCTGAACAGACGGAGGATACCGTTTATTCTTCGGCGGAGATGCGCAGGGCAAACAGCCGGGATGACGATCTCGATACGCCCGGGCAGCAGATCATCTGCAGCGGAGATCATGGCGAAGTCAGTTTCACGCTTTACCTCTGTCACGGGCAGAGTGTGGAGATCACAGGCATTCCTTACGATACGGGTTACAGCGTGCAGGAGGATAACGAAGACTATACGCCCGAAGTCAGGATCCACGGGGACACCATGACCGATGACGAGAACCTGCCGGAACCCATCATTGATACTTCTGAGAAGAATTTTGTGGAAGATCTTTCGCTGACGAAAGACGCGGAGATCGAATTCCGGAATTCACGGTATAAAGAAGATCCGGAGCCTGAACCGGAGCCTGAACCGGAACCTGAGCCCGAACCCGAGCCCGAACCGGAGCCAGAAAAGCTCACCTTCTTCCGCCTGGATGTTCCGCTGCCGGAGACCGGTTTTTCCGCCCTCCGTCCGCAGGTCCTGGCAGAAAAACCGCTGGGCCTCAATTATCAGCCGCTGGGCTGGACGATCCAGATCCCGGAGCTTTCCCTTCAGACGGAACTGGTCCGAGTACCGGTAGCTGACGGGAAATATCAGGTCACCTGGCTGGGCAATTCCGCCGGACTGCTGGAGGGCACCGCACTGCCGGGTGAAGGCCGCGCGCTGATCGCCGGCCATAATCATCTAAACACGATGGAAGCCGGTCCCTTCGCCCTGCTGCGGGAACTGGATATGAATGATCGGGTGTTTGTTCTCAGTCCATCCGG
>CAYWGX010000231.1:0-4465 GCA_964457635.1 uncultured Leptolinea sp. | reverse complement strand
AACTGCTGGCCGGCAACTGGAACTATGATGGTCAGTGCAGCCCCTTCCAGGCTGATGTTATCGACGAAATGATCAAGACAGTGGAAGCAGGCGGCGAGATCGAAGGTCTGAACGACGCGAAACAGATCATCTCTGTTGAAAAAGGCTTCGATGCCCGCACACTCACTGAAGACGATATCAATACCTACGGTCTGGGTGACTAAGGAAATTTGAATGAGAATGACGCGGTGTGGATCATGATCCTCACCGCGTCTTTTTCTGAAAACACACTTTCAGGTGTCTGCAGGCAGGGGCCAGTTTTCAAAAATATAATGACAACTGACTGCGGGCAGCTGACTACCAGAAAGAAAGGGGGCTGAGAACAGATGGAAAACAATGTTGTTTTATCCATGCGCGGAATTGAAAAGATATTTCCGGGTGTAAGAGCTCTTCACAATGTGGACTTTACTTTACGAAAAGGGGAAATCCATGCGTTGATGGGCGAAAATGGTGCCGGAAAATCAACCTTGATCAAAGTACTGACCGGTGTTTATGAGAAGGATGGAGGCGAAATCTTTATTGATGGGATTAGTGATTCCATTTCTATCCATTCTCCACAGGAAGCCCTGAAATACGGGATCAGTCCGGTTTATCAGGAAATCACATTATGTCCGAATCTTACGGTTGCTGAAAACATGTATATCGGCCGCACGAAGGGTGCAACCGTTAACTGGAAGGAAATGGAAGAAAAAGCCGGTGCGCTTCTGGAAAGCTTGAGCATTCCTGCCCGTCCGAAACAGCAGCTGAGTACCTGTTCCCTGGCTGTCCAGCAGATGGTGGCCATCGCCCGTGCGGTAGATGGGGATTGCAAGGTGTTGATCCTTGATGAACCGACCTCTTCGTTGGATGACAAAGAAGTGGAAATGCTTTTCAAGCTGATGCGTGACCTGAAATCACGTGGTGTCGGCATTATATTCGTAACTCATTTTCTGGAACAGGTCTATGCTGTCAGTGACCGCATCACGGTTTTGCGAAACGGAGAACTGGTTGGTGAATATGAAGTGGAAAAGCTCCCCCAGGTCGAACTGGTTGCCAAGATGATGGGAAAGGAATTGGAAGGACTTTCTGTCTTGAAAAACAGTCAGACCGATTCTGAAAAGAAATTTGAAACAGTTTATGAAGCCCACGATCTTTCCAGTTCTGCCAGCAAACCGTTTGATTTCCGAATTGGCAAAGGTGAGGTGAACGGTTTCACCGGGCTGCTCGGGTCCGGCCGCAGTGAATGTGTACGGGCTATTTTCGGCGCGGACCGGGTGACAGGCGGCCGGGTAAATGTCAACGGAAAATCCGTGAAAATCAACAAGCCTCATGATGCCATGAAACAGGGAATCGGTTATTTGCCTGAAGACCGTAAGCGGGACGGTATTATTGCCGATCTTTCTGTTCGTGAGAATATCATTCTCGCTTTGCAGGTCATGAAAGGTTTTTTCCGCCCGATGTCAAAAGCAGAAACAGAGAAATTTGCCGATGAATATATCAAAGCACTGGAAATCAAGACTGCTTCTCAGGATACTCCGATCAAATCTCTTTCCGGAGGCAATCAGCAGAAAGTCATCCTTGCCCGCTGGCTGCTGACCCATCCGAAATATCTGATTTTGGATGAGCCGACACGCGGTATTGATGTGGGTACCAAAACAGAGATACAGCGTCTGGTTTTGAAGCTTTCTGAAGAAGGCATGAGTGTAACTTTCATCTCATCGGAAATTGAAGAGATGCTTCGTACTTGTTCGCGCCTGATCGTCATGAGAGACGGCAATGTTGTGGGCCAGCTTACGGGTGATGAATTGACGCAGGATCATGTGATGTACACGATCGCGGGAGGAGAGTAAATATGAAAAGAAATAAAAAAAGTAATCTGTCTCAGCTGCTTGTGCCATTGTTTGCCCTGCTGGTATTGGTTCTGTTCAATTTGATCCGTGACCCAAGTTTCTTTTCCGTGGAGCTCTCCGCAAATAACAACGGAGATCCGGTCCTGAAAGGAAACCTGATTTCTATTTTGAACGGTGCCTCGGAATTGGCAATCCTTGCCATGGGAATGACGCTTGTTACCGCTGCTTCCGGCGGACAGGACATTTCTGTTGGCGCTCTGGCGACGATTGCTGCTTCTGTATTTATCAAAACACTTCGAACCAGCGGAAACATTACCGCAGGTTCGATCATCCTGGGATTTTTAGGATGCTGTGCTGTAGCCATGCTTTTTGGGTGTTTCAACGGTACTCTGGTTTCCGTTTTCCACATTCAGCCGATGATCGCCACGCTGATCCTGTTTACCTGCGGGCGTTCCATTGCTTACTGGATCAATGGCGGCGCATCGCCGACAGTTGACAGCCCGATCGTGACGGCCGTTGGAAGTTTTATTCCCGGGATTCCTGTTCCAACTCCCATATTGATCGTGATCTTTATGGGGATTATATTCGCTCTGGTTTTCCGTTTCACTAACCTGAGCCTTTACCTGCAAACAGTTGGTATCAATGAGGGTGCAGCCCGCCTCAATGGTATCAACGCCGTAGGAATGAAACTTTTGTCATTTATTATTCTCGGTATCTGCTGTGCTTTTTCCGGAACCATCGGAGCCTGCCGTTTGAGCATGGTCAACCATGAAATGCTCCTGCTGGATATTGAAATGGACACGATCCTTTCCGTTGCTATTGGCGGCAACAACCTTGGCGGCGGCAAGTTCAGCATGGTTGGTTCTATTATCGGGGCTTATGTGATCCAGGCGCTGACGATAACGTTATATGCTATGAAGGTACCTTCAACCGATATCAAAGCTTATAAAGCTCTTGTGATTATCATTCTGGTTGTTGTCGGTTCTCCGGTTGTCAAACAAAAGGTGACACAGCTCTGGAATAAATATATCAAAAAGCAATTGTTCGGAAAAGTCGGAAAGGAGATTGCGTAATGGCAAAGAATGAGAATACGAAAGTTTCTGCCCGCCGCAGGGAGCCTTTGACAGATACCCAGCTGTTGATGACGATCACCATCTGCATTTTCTTTGTGATGTATGGAGCTGCAATGCTCATCTGGGGCGGTGGATTTTTACGCCCTCAAAAGATTTTTGATCTGCTCAATGACAACGCCTATCTGCTTATTATTGCCTGCGGTTTGACTATTGTCATGATATGCGGTGGGATCGATATTTCTGTCGGCGGTGTTACTTCTCTGGTCGTCATGAGCTGCGTTGTCCATTTGAATAATGGCGGCAGTATTTTTTCGGCAATTTTGATGGCGCTCGGTATCGGTCTTGCTTTTGGTCTGGTTCATGGGTATCTGGTTTCATATCTTGAGATACAGCCCTTTATCGTGACGCTTGCCGGTATGTTTTTTGCAAGAGGAATGACCACGATTGTCAGTGTTGAGCCGAAAAAAGTCGAACATGAAGGTTTCAAAAATCTGATGTCCCATAAAATCGAGATTCCCTGGCTGGGTTATACTGCCAAAAACGGGAACCTGATCCCGGCACGTATGGAAATCGGTGTGGTGATCGCGCTTGTGATCGTTATCATCATCTTCTTCCTGCTGCGCAAGACTGTGCTCGGCCGGAATTTCTATGCCCTGGGCGGGAACAGTCAGAGTGCTTTGATGCTGGGCATCAATGTAAAACGTACCCGTTTCCTGGCTCATCTGATCAGCGGTCTGCTGGCCGGTATCGCGGGCTTTGTCTTTATGATGCACACGGGGGCAGGCAATGCCTCCAATGCAGCCGGTGCGGAAATGAATGCCATCGCATCTTCCATTATTGGCGGCACGCTCCTTTCCGGCGGTGTTGGAAATGTGATCGGGACCTTCTTTGGGGTGCTGACACTGGCAACGATCAAATCTATTGTGGTCACTTCCGGCCTGCGTGAGCCCTGGTGGCAAAGCATTACGACCGGTGCCATGCTGCTATTCTTTATTGTCCTGCAGAGCGTTGTTCTTTCTGCAAGAGCAAAGAGCAGAGCGAAAAAATAGTGACTTTTATCAGCGATTTTTGTTATTCGGAAAATGGCTGGCAAAAGGTTGATTTATGACTTGCATGTGTATAATTAGGAAAATACAGGAGATCGTTAAATATGAGTAAAGAGTTTTGGTTTGTAGTAGGTTCTCAGGACCTTTACGGTGAAGAAGTCTTGAAGACAGTTGCTGAACGCGGTGCCGAAATGGCTGCCTGGCTCAGTGAAAAACTGCCCTATCCGCTGATCTATAAAGTGACAGCGATAAGCTCCAACCAAATCACCTCCGTGATGAAGGAAGCAAATTTTGATGATAACTGCCTCGGTGTGGTCACCTGGTGCCATACCTTCTCCCCTTCAAAGATGTGGCTGAATGGTCTGGAACTGCTCCAGAAACCCTGGTGCCATTTCGCGACCCAGTACAATCTGGAAATTCCCAATGAAGAGATCGATATGGATTTCATGAACCTGAACCAGGCTGCTCATGGCGACCG
>CAYWGX010000230.1:0-4472 GCA_964457635.1 uncultured Leptolinea sp. | reverse complement strand
TTCGTATGGACCTTGCTGACTATATCAGCGAATACAATGATATCCGTCCGCACCAGGCTCTTGATTACAAAACCCCGAGCAAAGTCTTTACTGATTACTTTATGCACGCTGCTTGAGGTCGGACGGAGCCGGCACTTCTCCATCTGGTCTTCCTCTGATGGAATAGTCCGTTTTGGAGGGCTTATTTTGCAGATAACATGTTCACGATGATTTTTTCGTGAGTGGTCTTGACAGGGGGCCCATTATAAAATGCAGCTCCTAACCAGTACAGGTAGGGATAACACCATGTAATAATAGGAACAACCACACATAATAAGAACGGTCATCCTGATGGGTGGCCGTTTGCCATTAATACATGCGGTCGCAGACAAATACATATAAACATAAATCTAATCACCTTTTAGCGTGTTGGGATTGGCACGTTTAATATCAAACGAAATAGGTTTACTTTCTCGCTATCATGTGCTATGATTTGTAGCGAGAAAGTGGCGTTGCTGTGAAACGCATGAGGTACACAAAATGAGTAAAACTGAGATTCTAGATCGACTTGTTGAAGAAGGAAATGGATATCTCCGGACAGCCCTTGTTTTGCAGAATGGTGTTTCCAAAAGAACATTGTCACGGTATATTCAAGAACGCCAGATGGAGCGTGCAACTCATGGCGTATATATGGATAAAGATGCTTGGCCAGATGATTATTTTCTTCTATACTTGAGAAACAGCAGAATTGTATTCTCTCATGAAAGCGCACTGTATCTGAATGGCTTGATGGACAGGGAGCCTTCTACAACGACAGTAACTGTTCCAAAAACCTACAATTCAACACATATCAGCAAACTAGGTGTACAGGTAATTCACGCTAAATCAGAGTGGTACGTGGTTGGATTGACCAATATCCAAACAAACTTTGGGAACACTGTACCCGTGTATGACCGCGAGAGAACCATTTGTGATATTGTAAAAAATAAAAAAGAGATTGAGATCCAAACTTTCCAAACTGCAATGAAAGAGTATATGAGCAGCCGAGGAAAGAATCTGGGCAATTTGATCAGTTATGCTAAAGTGTTGGGCGTTGAGAGCGAAGTCAGAATGTATACGGAGGTAATGCTATGATAAAGACAGCTACACAGCTGAAAGCGAAGGTACGAAATCTATCAGGCGGGGATAGTGAACGAGCTAAAACCCTTATTCGGAACTACATTATGGAGCGCTTTCTTGAGAGAGTCGCGCTTTCTCCATACAGAAATAATTTTATTTTAAAAGGCGGAATGCTTGTTGCTGCAGTTGTAGGGCTTGAGACAAGAGCAACTATGGATATTGACACAACTGTAAGAGCTTTGTCCTTGACAATGGAAAATGCCAGAAAGATAGTAGAAGATATAATTCAAATAGAAGTGCCGGATGGCGTTTCATTTTCTATTACCAAGGTCACCGATATTATGGAGGGACATGATTATCCAGGCATTCGATTCATGATAGTGTCAACTTTGGACAGGATGCGGCAGAGAATAAAAATTGACATCTCTACTGGAGATGTGATTACTCCAAGAGCAGTCGAGTATTCATATAAGCTGATGTTTGAGGATCGCGCCATCTCAATATGGACATATAATCTTGAAACACTTTTGGCTGAAAAACTGGAAACTATCATGGCACGAGAAACAGCAAATACGAGAATGCGAGACTTCTATGATATTCACATCCTAACTGCACAGGAGACCGTGAATGATACGGTACTACGAAATGCTTTCCTGGCAACATGCAAGGCTAGAGCAACAACGCAGATGATTTCAAGGCTTGATTCGATACTCAATGCTGTTGCAGAAGATCAAGTGATGGAGAGCATGTGGAACCGATATAAAAAGGAAAACTTTTTCGTGGGAGACCTCTCATGGAACGTTGTTAATCAAAGTGTGAAAGAATTGAAGAGCATAGCTGTTGAGCAAGGAAAATGGTAATTATTGGAGGAACGAGCTATGGGAAAACAAAAACAGCAGGAGAATCAAGAATATTTTGAAATGTTAAGAAGTCTTTTTAATGAAATGTACACAGAGATAGATGAGATGAAAAAGAAAAAGCCTGATGGTGTAGTAAACGCCTTTAAAGTTGAGAGGATTAACCGAGTCCTCCGACCATTATATGAGATTATGAAGAATGAACCTTATATATCATATCTTGAACTGATCCAAGAGCCGAAAGAGGAGAAAGCAGGACGAAGCTCGGTTGAAAGTGGGCTTACATACAGTGATGTTATGCTGGTTTTAAGCCAATATAGGAGTGGTATAAGCCAATTCTGGAACAAGAATTATCGACCGTCTGCCTTTGAAATATCACTCTGAAGTACAGTCCAAAAAGAAAGAAGTGACTTGTCATGTTTGTTTCAGAATACTTGGAAATCGATTATGAGGAACTGGACGATGCGGGTGTTTTCGATGCTGTCCTGGAAAAAGACTCTGCTTTTTTTATAAATGTACAGCGGCTGAAACAAACGGCTGTTCCAGAGTTTTTAGGTTCATATACACGTATACAAGAATTCTTTGCGAAAATAGCAGAGATTCTTGATGCAGCAGATAATAAAAGTCCAAGTGACAAGTTCTTTCGCGAAGCTTTAAGAAGATTTTCTTTTTCTGAAGTAAATGAAATAAACCTTGGATTTGGAGATTCAGTTATTGGCTCTGGGATGGGTCCAAAACTACGGCTTCAGGTTATTAATGACGCATTTGATCTTGTGAAGAAAGGCTGTAAGGCTCCTGAGCTGTTTGAATTAATTGGTTTGTTTGAAGATGGAATTGGACCAGATCGACTTTCCGATATGATTGCTACAATCATTTTACCAGATATCCAGTCATACACAAAACAAGTGATGGCTGATTTTGAGATTGACGCCGATCACTACGATGAGGACTTATTCGATAGTGAAGGCTACCTTGTTAACACATACAAAAATTGCCGATTGTATTTCCTGCCGATAGACATTCTACATGAGCTACCAGTTGCTAAATCTTGGGAGGATATTGAAGTAGTAGCTAGTAAGAATAATGCTATCCGTATGGAAATGAACTCTGAAGTCGGGAAGGTATGGAAGCAGTGGGCGGCTACAGAGAGAAAAGCATACATTCGCGACTATATTATGAAAGATCCAGAAGTTTTTGAGAGGGTAGTAGCAGCATATAGAGAAGAAGAAGCTGATGTGTATAACCTCTATAATGACTCAGCATATTTCCTTGGAAAAATGCTCCAAAAGATCAAAAAAACAATCGATTTTAAAACGGTTGAAGAAGGAGAGATTGATAGTCTCACTGGTGCACGCGAAGTTGCAGATATTTTTAAGGATTGGGTAGAGAATAACCGAGGCTGGTATGAAATACAGCAAGCTGCAGGCGGGGAAAAGAGTGTTCAACGGTTTGTTCATGCATGTGCGAAATACTATATAAAAATCAATAACCTTGATTTATCGTGTGAAGCAAATGAAGGGCCCGGTCCAGTTGATTTTAAAGTTAGCCGAGGACAGGACCGTACGGTAGTTGAACTAAAGCTCAGTTCTAATAGCGACTATATGAATGGATATGAGAGTCAAATACAACAATATGCTGATGCTGAAGGAACACCAAATATGCTTTTTATTCTTGTGGATAATGGACATAGGATAAGAACTAATAGGTTAATTGAGCAATACAATAACGATTTAAGAGCGGGAAAGAAAGTACTTGAGGTCGTAATTGTGGATGCAAATATGAGAGAATCTGCCAGTAAGAGAAGGTTTTAATGCTATCCATCAGATTAGAGCTGTTTGGGTAGGGACAACTCCATGTGATAATAGGAACAATTATTCTACAAGTCGATATAGGATGGCCGCTTATTTCCTTCGAAGAAAAAGCATCGCCTTCCCAATAAACTGCGGTAAAATAATATCAGACTTTAGATTGCCGCCAAAACTGAGGTTGCCGCCTATGGATTATATTGTTCGTAAGCCTGAGAGTAATTATCTTGAGGCTGCGCCATGAAATGATCGTAGGCAACCTTAACAGGGAAAAGAACAATCGCCGCCGTAGTGCAACATCATTTGCATTTCGGCGGCGATTCATTGGCTGAAGCTTATTTCAATATTATTGCTAGAAGTACAAGTTACATTCAAGAAGAGGTTTTTAATCTTGTGTGTCTTTCTTGCTGGTTGCGTGAGCTAACAGCATATTCAACGCATCTTGCTTTGCCCTTTCATCCGCATTTCAGGATGCTATCAAAAGATGAAGCTCATACTCGGAAAGCGTTGAATCTTCAATGTCTTGCCTGCCAAGAAGGTAATCTACCGTGACGCCAAAGATATCTGCCATTTGGACGAGAGTAACATCGTACAGATGTGGTGGGCGGTCGATAGGGCTGTGAAAACGGCGGTGAAGGAGAAGACGATCGCCCGCACGCATGGCCTGACCTTCGAGTATCGAGGCGCGATGCTCTACATTACGCTTCCATCC
>CAYWGX010000229.1:0-4507 GCA_964457635.1 uncultured Leptolinea sp. | reverse complement strand
TTCTGGACACCGGTGAGACCATCAAGTTCGGTAAGGACGAAGAAAAGGTCAAGGCACCGCGCATCGAAAATGCGCTGATTTCCACGACAGAGAAATCCATCGATGACGAGCTGAAGAACGTTGATAAGCTCATCAATATGGATGCAGCACCGGTCAATCCGTTTGCCGGTCTGGCCAACATGGATCTCTCCTGGAATACCGTCACGCCCAAACCGCTGGAAGGCGAAGAGGATGAGGCAGAAGCCAGCGAGACTGAAGATACGGAAAACAGCGACGAAAACTTGTCTCTTGACAATCTTGATGAGTTGATGAACTAAATCAATATATTCGAATCGATCAAAACAGCCGGCTCACGCCGGCTGTTTTTCTTTCCATACATAATTCAGGCAGTAAAATTTATAATTTCATGAAAAATCTACTATAATAGCGCAAACCAGTTTTTTATAATTCCGGGTGCACAATTATGGAGAATTTATGAGCAGATATGAAGCAATAACGCAGTACGAAAACGCATTAAAAGCAGGAAAGAAATATTACAATAACGCTCTTAACAAAGGGGTAAATCCCTATCCGGAGGTTCTTGATGAAATCATAAACCAGGCGGAGGTCAATGCCGTTAACATCGGATTAGTGGAAATTCCCATCGATCGCATTGTCGGCACATACAGCGGCGGGCGAAAAAATGCCTTTGCCGGCAATTTCATGCCGCTCATGGATCAAAAAACCGAATTCGGTGCAAAGTGGATCAACCTCTGTATGTATCAAATGAGTGAGGGCATCAATGATCCGATCTTGTGCTATGAATATCTTGGAAAATTCTATGTTCAGGAAGGCAACAAACGTGTCAGCGTCCTGAAGAGCCTTGGCGCGACCGACATCACAGGAACAGTGACCCGCATGGTTCCGAAAATGTCAGATGCCCCAAAAATCAAACAATACTATGAATTTATGAGTTTTTACAAGCTCAGCAAGCTGTATTCCGTCACATTTACACAACTTGGCAGCTATGCCAAACTTCAGGCAGCTCTTGGCCTGGAAGCAGACCAGGAATGGCCGGAAGAACTGCGCCGCTCTTTTAACGCCCGATTCAGCAACTTCAGCAATATCTATAACCAGCTCAACACGGAAAAGCTGCCGCTGACAGCCGGAGATGCTTTTCTCGTCTATTTGAAGGTACATCCATATCCGGAGTTTCAAGAGCAGAGTGACCAGGAAATTCGGACGGATTTGACCGGACTGTGGGCAGATATCCGGCTGCTGGCCCGCGGTGAACCGATTTCGGTCAGCTCCGAACCGGAGGAGAAAGGGAAAAGTCTGCTGAACCTGATTCTGGGAATTCCCAAGCTGGAAATCGGCTTCTTCTATGATTTCGATCCACAAAAGAGTGTCTGGGCAGCCGCACATGCACAGGGTCAGAAATATCTGGAGGAAAAACTCGGAGACACTGTCAGCATCAAAACCTTCATTTTCGAAGGAAATGCTGATGAGGTCATGACGGACGCGGTAAAGAAAGGGACAAATGTCCTTTTTGCCACCACACCGACGCTGATTGGTTCCTGCCGGCGCATAGCCGCGGAAAACAAAAACATCGCTGTCTTCAACTGCGCCCTGTCCATGCCCTATACAGGTGTCCGCAGCTACTACTGCCGCATCTATGAAGCAAAATTCATTGCCGGGGCTATCGCGGGCGCTATGACAAAGGAAGACCGCATCGGCTACATCGCAAATTACCCGATCATGGGCTCCACCTCTGCGATCAATGCCTTTGCCCTCGGAGCACAGCTCACCAATCCACGGGCACGCATCAGCCTGAAATGGACCTGCCTGCCGGGTGATCCGATCCTGGATCTCAGACAAGAAGGTGTAACCGTTTTTTCCAACCGGGATTCAGACGAAGCAAATGAAAACCTGCCCTGGGGGTCCGGGATCTATGTGGAACTGCCGGGAGGAAAATTCCAGCCGCTGGCCGCACCAAAATGGAACTGGGGCATTTATTACGAAAAAACCGTACGCTCCCTCCTGAATGGCGGTATTGATGCCGTTCGGAATGAAGAGAACGCAGTCAACGACTGGTGGGGTATGAAAACCGGTGTCGTCGACCTGATCCTCGACAAGGATCTGCCGGAAGGAATGAAACGTCTGGCATCTTACCTGCGCAGCAGCATCATTTCCGGAGATATCGATCCCTTCCTTGCAAAAATCACAGATCAGCAGGGTTGGGTCGTCTGTGACGGTGTAGAACCGCTGAAGCTGGAGGAATTGATACAAATGAGCTGGCTCTGTGATAATGTAGAAGGATCAATCCCGCCCTTTGAAAAGCTCATTCCGCAATCACGGAACCTTGTCCGTCTATTGGGAATTTATCGGGAGACCATTCCGCCCGAGATCGGAGAAGCTGCCAAATGAAGATTCTCGTGGTTGCCGACGAAGAGAGCCCCTACCTGTGGGATTATTACCAGCCGGGGCGTCTGAAAGGGATCGACATGATCATCTCCTGCGGAGACCTGGACCGCCACTATCTGGAGTTTCTGGTCACTATGGCAAACGTCCCGCTGCTCTACGTTCCCGGCAATCACGACAAATCTTATATACCGCGTCCGCCAGAAGGCTGTGAGTGCATAGACGACAGGCTTGTCGAATGCAAGGGACTGCGTATCATGGGACTGGGCGGATGCATCCGCTATAATCATGGTGTCTATCAGTACACTGACCGGGAAATGGCCCGGCGTATCAACCGGCTGGTTCCCCACCTCGCACTGGCAGGCGGGGTAGACATCATCGTTACCCATGCACCGCCCCGGGGATACGGTGACCAGGAAGATTACGCGCACCGTGGTTTTAAGGCCTTCGTACCGTTGATGGCTCACTATCACCCGATGTATCTCTTCCACGGGCATGTGCATCCGCGCTATGGCTTTCAGATCCCCCGCTTTGTGAAATACGGGAATACAACCATATTCAATTCGGTCGGCTGGCATATTGTTGAGATCGAACCTCCCATACGCAGCAAAGCAGCTCAGCTCCGCTTCAAACTCTTCTCTTCCCATCCGGATGAACCGGAAGAGGACAAATACATGGACTCTGTCAAAATAATAAACCGGTTCTGACTCATATGAAACACCTTTCTCCGTTTCTGTATCAAACGGATCATAGATTACGGAGGTATACACTCATGAAAACAAAAAAAACCTTCCCATCCGAACTGGCTTACCTGATTGGGATCGTGATCCTCGCTTTTGGATCGGCCTTCATGGAAAAGGCGGATTTCGGCATGTCCATGGTCGTTGCCCCGGCATACCTGCTGCACCTGAAGATCTCGGAATTTCTGCCTTTTTATTCCTTCGGGATGTCCGAATACGTTCTGCAGATTTTTGTGCTCATTGCCCTGGCGATCATCATGGGAAAGTTCAAAAAAGGGTATCTTTTTTCCTTCATCACTGCAGTTTTTTACGGGACCGTGCTGGATCTTTCCATCAAGCTGGTCAGCTTTCTGCCGCTGATGGAACTGCCGGGACGCTTTCTTTACTATTTTCTCGGCATCAGCTGCTGTGCGGTCGGCATCTCCCTGTTGTTCCATACTTATATTGCCCCGGAAGCCTATGACCTTTTCGTCAAAGAACTGGCAGCAAAAACCGGCAAAGACATCAGCAAAGTCAAGACCATCTATGACATCTGCTCCTGCTCCGTCGGGGTGATCATGTCCTTCCTCTTCTATGGCTTCGGAAAATTTGTCGGCGTCAAAGCAGGAACCATCTTCTGCGCGCTGATAAACGGCTGGATGATCGGTCAGTACAGCAAATTCTTCGAATCCCGCTTCAATTTCGAAGATAAACTGCCTTATCGGAAATTTTTCGAGGAATAAGGAGTATAATAAGGCCTATGTTGGCAAAACGCGTACTGAAAGTATGGAAAAATTATTTCACCAGCCAGTTTCTGGTGACGATTTTCGTGTTTCTGCTGACCTGGCTGTCCGGATGGCTGACCGGGCTGCGATTTCCGTTTCTGAACGCGCTGGCAGCAGGAATCTGCGAAGTGATCCCGAACTTTGGTCCGCTTATTTCCGGAGCCATTTCAGCGATCCTGGCGCTATCTTTCGGTTCTTCAAAGCTGGACATGGCAAACTGGCAGTTTGCCCTGCTCATCGTCGGCATCTTCATCGTGATCCAGCTGCTGCAGAACTGGCTCATCAGCCCGATGCTCATCGGGAAAAGCATGAACCTAAACCCAATCGTGGTCTTCATCGGTATGCTGATTTTCTCCGTACTCTTTGGATTCTGGGGTATGATCCTGGCAGTTCCCATCATGGGGACGTTCAAAGAGGTGATACAATATACGGAAGAACAAAAGGCGCACGCTCCGGATCAGCTGGAATCGCCCGGACACTCCTCAGGAAAACAGCCAAACGATCCGGACCGCCTGGAAAAACCCGTAAACCCAACAGAACAGAAGCAGAATCGAGTAGGGGAGCTTTAAGAGGCTCCCCTCTCACACCACCGTACGTGCCGTT